>CAJWKX010000020.1 GCA_913043015.1 uncultured Candidatus Pelagibacter sp.
GTTCTTTTCCAAGAATCCTAGATCTAATTTATTGGCCAACAATTCAAATAATTCTCTGGGGATTTATTTCACAATTTTTCACCATGTATAGCGATTATTATAATAATACTATTGGGGTTATTTTGAGCTGTGCAATTCTTTATGATTTTTTATTCCGATCAAGCATAAGCTTCAATATGTTATTTCTAGAAGAAATTTGGAGTAGAAATTTTACCAACTTATTTGTTGCTCCATTAAAAGTAAGTGAAATTATAGCTGCACTTACATCTACTGCTTTGCTAAGAACATTAATTGGAATAATTCCTGCAATAACCCTTATGAGTCCGCTATTCGGAGTTTCTTTATTAAAAATGGGACCGCCGCTGTTTTTGCTTTTTTTAAGTTTATATCTTTTTGGAACAACTTTAGGCTTGTTGGTTACCTCTGGGCTTTTGAGATATGGTCCCGCCTTTGAAAATACAGCATGGTCATCCCTTTTTCTTTTAGCTCCGTTAGGTTGTGTTTATTATCCACTATCAATTTTACCAGAATGGTTACAAATATTAGCTAAAGGTTTGCCATTGGTCTATATATTTGAGGAAGCAAGATCTATTTTAGTAAATAATGTGGTAAATTATAAAAATATTATAACTGCACTAGCGTTAAATTTATTTTATTTTGTAGGTGCCATTATTGTTTTCTATTTAGCTTTTTACGGAGCACGAAAAAAAGGCACTTTAGTTAATATGGGAGAATAATTTGGCGCGCCCGCAAGGAGTCGAACCCTGAACCTCCAGAGCCGAAATCTGGCGCTCTATCCAGTTGAGCTACGAGCGCATATAGTATTATTATAATAAATTATGAAAAATATCATTAATTTAATCGTCAAAGATGAAGATAAAAAACAAAGAGTTGATGTTTTTATAAATAAAAAAGAAGAATCTCTCAGTAGAACAAGAATTAAAAAACTAATACTAAAAAAAAAACTAACTCTTAATGATTCTGTTTTAAAAGATCCGTCAAAAAAAGTAACTTCAGGAGATGTCTTAAAACTTGAAATTCCAGAACCGGTGAAAGCTTCACTAAAACCATACAATTACAAATTAAATATTATTTATGAAGATGATGATCTGCTAGTAATAAACAAATCAGCAGGCATATCTATGCATCCAGGTGCTGGCAACTATGACAATACAATAGTAAATGCCTTAATAAACTACTGTGATGGAAACCTATCAACTATTGGTGACGAGCTAAGACCTGGAATAGTTCATAGAATAGATAAAGATACCTCTGGTCTAGTAGTAATTGCAAAAAATAATAATACGCATGAACATTTATCAAATCAATTTAATAAACATGCAATTAAAAGAGTTTATCAAGCTTTAATTTGGGGAAAACTAAGACCACAATCTGGAAAAATTGAAACTTTAATTACAAGAAGTTCAAAAAATAGACAATTAATGGAAGTTGGAATTTCAAAAGGGAAAAAAGCTATTACTAATTATAAAACATTAGAAATTTTTGAAAACAATAAAACACCAACATTTAGTTTTATTGAATGTGTGCTTGAAACAGGAAGAACTCATCAAATAAGAGTTCATATGAGTTATAAGGGAAATAATATTTTAGGAGATAAAAAATATAAGAAAAGTTTTAAAAAGCTTAAAAACATTAATGAGCAATTAGAAAAAACAATTTTGAAATTAGATAGACAATTTTTGCATGCAAAAATTTTAGGTTTTGTTCATCCAAAAACAGGAAAAGAATTAGAATTTTCCTCAATTTTGCCACAAGAGCTTGAGAACATATTAAAAAAGCTAAGAAATACTAATAAATAAAAAGATTGTATTATTGAGTTTCTTAGCTAAATAAATACTCAAAATGAGCGCAACAACTAACTATAACCTACCAGTTCTCTCCAGCGAAGGTAGTCTTGTGGCCTATTTAGCACAAATTAAAAAGTTCCCAATGTTAGCTGCTGAAGAAGAATATATGCTTGCTAAAAATTGGCGAGAAACCGGACATTTAAAATCAGCTGAAAAACTCGTGACAAGCCATTTGCGTTTAGTTGCAAAAATTGCAATGGGATACAAAGGATATGGTCTTCCAATCAACGATATGATTTCAGAAGGCAATATTGGTTTAATGCAAGCAGTAAAAAAATTTGAACCTGAAAAAGGTTTTCGATTAGCAACATATGCTATGTGGTGGATTAAAGCAGCAATTCAAGAATACATTTTAAAATCTTGGAGTTTAGTAAAAATTGGAACAACAACAGCTCAAAAAAAATTATTTTTTAACCTAAGAAAAATAAAAAACCAAATTGCACCAAGATCTGAAGGAGACTTAAGAGATGAACATGTCTCTGAGATCGCAGAAAAATTAAATGTTAGTGAAGAAGAAGTTGTTTCTATGAATAGAAGACTTTCTGGTAAAGAACATTCACTAAATGCACCAATAGGAGAAGATGGAGATCAATGGCAAGATTGGATTATAGATAAAAACATGGATCAAGAGTTAAAATTCTCCCAACAGGAAGAAATGGAACAAAGAAAAGATCTTTTACAAGACTCCATTAAAATCTTGAATGAAAGAGAGAGGGAAATTCTCTATGCAAGAAGACTTGCTGATGAGCCACTTACACTGGAAAATTTAAGTAAAAAATACAAAATTAGTAGAGAAAGGATAAGACAAATTGAAAACAAAGCTTTTGAGAAATTACAAAAGCATATGTTAAATTCTGCTAAATCAAAAAATCTTTTACCAGCAAATTAAATTTCAAAAGGATTTTCAATTAAGATTGCATCGTTTCTTTCTGGACTTGTAGAGATGCTTGATATTTTTGTTTGAACAAACTTTTCCAATTCTTGGATATAAACTTTTGCATTTTGTGGTAAATTTTCAAATTTTTTAATACCATGAGTTGAAGATTTCCATCCTTTAAATGTTTCGTATATAGGTTTTACTTTTAATTGATCATCAACTGCTGCTGGAAGGTAATCTATTTTTTTACCATCTAGCTCATAAGCAATACACATTTTAATTTCATCTAGCTCATCAAGGACATCTAATTTTGTTAATGCAATTCCGTCTATTCCAGAAACTTTGATTGTTTGCCTAACTAACACTCCATCAAACCACCCACATCTTCTTTTTCTACTTGTGACTGTTCCAAATTCTTTACCTCGGGTACCAAGTTGTTCTCCAATATCATTAATTAATTCTGTTGGAAAAGGTCCTTCACCTACCCTTGTAGTATAAGCTTTTGTAATTCCTAAAACGTAATTGATGGTATTTGGACCACAACCAGAGCCTGTTGCAGCAGAAGCAGCCACAGTATTAGATGAAGTTACAAATGGATATGTTCCATGGTCTACATCAAGCAATATTCCCTGGGCACCTTCAAACAATATTTTTTTATCTTGCGTTTTAAATTCATCTATTTTTTTCCAAACTGGTTGGGAATATTTTAAAATTTCAGGTGCTATTATTAATAATTCTTTTTTAAGTTTATCTTTCTTATAAATTTCTTTGCCTAACCCTTTTCTTATGACGTTATGATGTAATAATGCTGTTTCTAACCTATGATCTAGATTTTTCTCAGAAACCAAATCCATCACTCTAATAGATCTTCTGCCGACTTTATCCTCGTACGCAGGACCAATTCCTCTTCTTGTTGTTCCTATTTTAGCTTTTCCAGCTGAATCTTCTCTTATTTCGTCCATTTCCTTATGAAATGGCAAAATTAAATTTGCAGCCTCTGAAATAATTAAGTTTTTTTGATTAACTTCTATTCCTTTAGATTTTATTTCTTTGATTTCATCTAATAATGCCCAAGGATCGATCACAACACCATTGCCAATAATCGAAATTTTATTTTTTCTGACAATTCCAGAAGGAAGTAATCGAAGTTTATAAGTTATCCCATCTATGACTAAAGTATGACCCGCATTATGGCCTCCTTGAAATCTAATAACAACATCCGCTTGACTTGATAACCAGTCAACAATTTTGCCTTTACCTTCATCTCCCCACTGCGAACCAACAACTACTACATTTCTCATTATCTAAATTTTTTATTAACTATTATTGAATTTAAATGGTTAATTGGTCCATGACCTTTTCCAAAATTAGGCCTTGTTCCAATTGCTTGGTTAACATATTTAATTCCCATCTCACAAGATTTCTTTAACGTTTTTCCACAACCAAAAAAAGTTGCGATCGCGCTAGATAATGTACAACCCGTTCCATGAGTATTCTTTGTTAAAAATTTATTATTTTTAAAAACAGCAATTTCGTTTTTATTAAAAAATATATCCTGTATAATTTTTGAAGACAAATGTCCTCCTTTAATTAATACATTTTTTGCTCCTAAATTAAGTAATTTATTTGCGGCAAAAATCATATCTTCTTTAGTTTTTATTTTTGTATTTGTTAAAATTTCTGCCTCTGGAATATTTGGGGTAATTAAAGATACTTTTTTAATTAATGTTGTTTTTAAAATTTCAATTGTTTTATCATTTATAAGTTTGGCGCCACTCTTTGCAACCATTACTGGATCTAAAATGATTTTTTTATTTTTAATTTTATGCAATGATTTAATAACAGCGTTGATAACACTGACTGAATGCAACATTCCAATTTTTATTGCATCAGGTTTTATATCTATTGCAGTATATTCAATTTGATTTGAAATTTCTTTTGGATTAATTGATATAATTGATTTTACTCCTGTTGTATTTTGAGCAGTTATGGCCGTCACGGCAGTCATTGCATAAGAGCCTAGCGATGTAACTGTCTTGATGTCCGCTTGAATTCCTGCTCCTCCTGAAGAGTCAGATCCTGCTATGATTAATATTTTCGAATTAGGTTTCAATTTATTTAATAGTTTTTTTTACTATATTTATACATTTTTGAATCAATTTTTTGTTTTCAGATTCTCCCATAATTCTAATCTTGGGTTCTGTTCCAGATTTTCTAACTAACATCCTTCCATTATTTTTAATTAATTGATTTGCTTCTCTAATTGCTTTTTTACAATTCGGAGAATTGATAATTGATTTATCTCTAACAACAATATTTTTTAGAATCTGTGGAATTGGTTTAAACACATTGAATAACTCGCTGGCATTTTTACCTTTTCGCATTGAAAATAAAATTTCCAAAGCAACTAATAAACCATCTCCTGTTGTTGCAAACTTTCCAAGAATAATATGCCCTGACTGCTCTCCACCTAAATTAAATTTATATTTCTGCATTTTTTCTTTTACATATCGATCACCAACATTTGCTCTATAAAATTTTATTTTTATTTTTTTAAAATATTTTTCTAATCCGTAGTTTGACATCAATGTACCAATCACTCCGCCTTTTAACATTTTTTTTCTTTTCCACCTGGTTGCCAACATTGCAATGATTTGGTCACCATTAATAATTCTACCTTTTTCATCAGATAGAATTATCCGATCAGCATCACCATCCAATGAAATACCTAGTTTAGCTTTATATTTTCTAACCGCTGACTGAATTTTGTGAGGATAAGTGGATCCACAATTTTCATTGATATTTAGGCCGTTTGGAGAAGTTCCAATTGAAATTACTTTAGCGCCTAGAGATTTTAACAGTTTAGGACCCAACTTGTAGCCTGCTCCATTTGCACAATCTATGACTATTTTTAAACCATTTAATTTAAAATTATTAGGAAAATTGCTCTTTAAAATTTTAATATATCTATTGTTACCATCCTCTAGTCTTTTTACCCTACCTAATTTTTCTGGTTTAGAAAGATTCTTGATTATTTTTGAATCAATAAGTTTTTCTATTTTTTTTTCTATTTTATCAGAAAGTTTTAAACCATCGGGTCCAAATAGTTTTAAACCATTATCATAAAAAAGATTGTGAGAAGCGGTAATCATTATCCCCATGTTGGCTTTCATAAACTTTGTTAACATTGCAAGACCATTGGTGGGTAAAGGACCCAAAGTATAAACATGCATCCCTGCTGATGCTAGTCCTGAAACTAATGCTGGCTCTAAGGTGTATCCTGATAATCTTGTATCTTTAGAGATTATCGCCGTCTGTTTAGTTTTTCTTAAATTTTTAAAATAAGTTCCAGCTGCCAATCCAAATTTAAAAAACATTTCACCATTAATATTCCCTTTATTAACAGTTCCTCTAATTCCATCTGTTCCAAAATATTTCTTAGTCATTAATTAAATTGGAATGTTTTAAAAACTTTAATACTTTGATTTACTTCGTTAACATTATGCACGCGATACATTTGTACTCCTTGTAACATCCCAAATAAAGCAGAAGAAATAGTTCCTCCTAATCTTTCTTGGCTATCATTAATTCCAGATAAATCTTTAATAAATCTTTTTCTAGAAATTCCAATTAATATAGGAAAACCTAAGCTGTGAAAAAGAGAAATATTTGAAATGAGAGTAATATTATGTTTCAAGTTTTTACCAAAGCCAATACCTGGATCAATAATAATATTATTGTGTGAAATTCCTTTATTTTTAATTAATTTTATTTGCTTTTCAAAAAAATCATAAATATCTAAAAGAATATTTTTATATTTAGGATTTTTTTGCATAGTTTCTGGTGTGCCTTGCATGTGATGTATAACGAAAGGAATTTTATAATGTTTTAATATATTGATTGTTTTTGGATCATGTTTTAATCCCGATACATCGTTAATCATATTTACACCAAATTTTATTCCTTTTTGCATAATTTCACTCTTTCTTGTGTCTAAGGATAATAAACATTTTTCATATTTTAATTTTTTTAGAGTTGGCTCAATTCTTTGCCATTCTTTTTTAACCTTAAGTTCTTTGGCTCCGGGTCTAGTAGACTCGCCACCAATATCAATTATTGAACTACCAGATTTAATTAATTTCCTAGCATGCAATAATCCTAAATTTTTTTTATTATATTTTCCTCCGTCTGAAAAACTATCGGGAGTAAGATTTAAAACACCCATGATTATTGGATAATTATTTAAGTTTATTTTAGAAAATTTTTTTCTTTTTGTAATTAATTTTAAATCTTTTTTAATTTTTTTTTGAAGAGATAATGAGAGTTTTTTTAATTCTTTTATATTAATTAATTTTTTATTTTTTCTAGATAAGATTTCTATATGATCAAATGAAATATTTGAATTTCCATTTAATGGTAATGAATTTTTTTTTCTAACTAATTTTCTTGAATAACTTCCATAATAAAAATTACACACTCTTGTGTAATATTTTTCCATTATGAATTAGTGTACAATTTTTGGTTTCAATCCAATTGATCCTAAGGCAGAGTCTTGACTATTGTCCTCAACTTTCAAATCTTTTTTATTGGCAGGATAAATGTTTTTGTATATTAAATCCTCAATTTCGTTTCCAGTTAGCGTTTCGTATGTTAAAAGAGCTTTCGCTAACCTATGCAGATCATTTATTTTTTCTGTTAATATTTTCTTTGCTTTTTTATACCCTTCGTCTATTATTTTTTTGATTTCAATATCGATTTTTTTAGCAGTTTCTTCAGACATTTGTTGATGTCTTGTTATTGATCTTCCAAGAAAAACCTCGTCTTCATTTTCTCCATATGTTAAAGGACCAAGATCATTGCTCATTCCAAATTTAGTCACCATATCTTTCGCTAGTTTTGTGGCCATTTGAATATCCGAAGATGCACCAGAAGTAACTTTTTCATAACCAAAAATTAATTCTTCTGCAATTCGGCCACCCATTGCTTTCGATATATTTGCTTTTAAATATTCTCTTGTATGAGAATATTTGTCCCTTTCAGGTAAAGTCCAAACCACACCCAAAGCTCTTCCTCTGGGTATAATTGTGGCCTTGTGTATAGGGTCTGATGCTTTTTCATTTAAAGCAACAATAGCATGCCCGCTCTCATGATAAGCTGTTAATTTTTTATCCTCTTCAGTCATAACCATTGATTTTCTTTCAGCACCCATCATGACCTTATCTTTCGCATCTTCAAATTCTATGCTTGTGACAACTCTTTTGTTATTTCTTGCCGCTAATAATGCCGCCTCATTAACTAAGTTAGCAAGATCTGCTCCCGAAAATCCTGGTGTTCCTTTAGCTATTGTTTTTAATTTGACGTCAGGTGCCATTGAAACTTTTTTAGAATGTATTTTTAGTATTTTTTCTCTTCCAAGAATATCAGGCAATGGAACAACTACCTGCCTATCAAATCTGCCAGGCCTTAGTAACGCTGGATCTAATACATCGGGCCTATTAGTTGATGCAAGTATAATTACACCATCATTTGTCTCGAAACCGTCCATTTCTACAAGAATCTGATTAAGTGTTTGTTCTCTTTCATCATTGCCTCCGCCTAACCCTGCACCTCTACTTCTTCCTACTGCATCTAATTCATCAATAAAAATTATACATGGAGCATTTTTTTTTCCCTGTTCAAACATGTCTCTTACTCTTGCAGCTCCAACACCAACAAACATTTCTACAAAATCTGATCCTGATATTGTAAAGAAAGGTACTCCAGATTCTCCAGCAATTGCTCTTGCTAATAAAGTTTTTCCAGTTCCAGGTAGACCTACAAGCAGTGCGCCTCTAGGTATTTTTCCACCAACTCTCATAAATTTTTTAGGACTTTTTAAAAATTCTACAATTTCCTGTACTTCTTCTTTTGCTTCATCAATGCCAGCAACATCATCGAAGGTTACTTTTTTTCTCCCATCACTCATCAGTTTTGCTTTAGATCTTCCAAATCCCATTGCCCCGCCTTTTCCACCTTGCATCTGTCTCATAAAGAAAATCCAAACTGCAATTAATAAAAGCATCGGAAACCAAGATAACAACACACCAAAAAGTGATGGCATTTTTTCATCTAAAGGTGCTGCAGAAATGCTAACTCCCTTATCAGATAATTTTTCAATAAGATTTGGATCGTTTGGTGAATATGTATAAAATTTTTGGCCATTTGACATTATGCCATTTATATTATTTCCTTGTATTTCTACTTGTACAACTCTTCCATTTTCAACTTCTGATAAAAATTCTGAAAATATAATATTATTTTTTTGACTTATAGAACTTTGTGGGTTTTTAAACATATTATAAAGACCAATAGTTAAAAAAACTATTACAGCCCACATTGCTAAATTTTTAAAATTCATATTAATAAAGTAAGAATTATTTTATATTAAACAAGTGTCATTTTGTGGTAATTTTATCTTTTTTTCCTTGTTTCTTGATAAATAACTAAGGAATTATTGAGTTTTTCAATTATACAGTCTGACAAAGTCATTTTATTAAAGTTTTTCAATTTAATTTTTTCCAATAATTGATTTAAATTTTTACCTCTTGAATCATAATATTTTTTTCCAATTATTTTAAGAATATTAGATAAAGATCTAAACACAATCTCATGTGGTTGTTCAAAAAACTCTTTGCTAAGAATATAGGTAGACTTTCTTTTTAAATAATTTGAATTTAAACAAATATTTTGCCGAACATAATGATTAATAGTAAAATTAGAATCACTTAAGTTGTTGATTGTTAGCTTTAGTTTTTTTTCATCAAAACCTTCATTTTTTAAACTATTAATTAAGTTTCTGATTCTAACTCTTTTAAAACTTACGTTCTCGTTTGAAGGGTCCTTAATATAAAAATTAAATATCTTTATTGCTAAAAATACTAAATCTTTTTTGTTTACATTAATTAATGGTCTTAAAATTTTAACTTTATTGTTATATCCAGTATTGACTTGATTAAAAGAAGCCAAACCTTTCAGGCCCGATCCCCTCAATAATCTAATTAAAAAATTTTCATACAAATCATCTAAATGATGCGCAATTAAAAGATGATTAAATTTATCTTTCGAGATTTGGTTAATTATTAAAAAGTATCTTTTTTTTCTTGCTACTGATTGAATATTTGAATTGGGTTTTTTCCCTTTCCAAACCAATATTTTACAATCAATATCAAATTTCTTTAAAACTGATTTCAATTTAATAGCTTCTTTCGTTGAAGTTTTTCTTAATTTATGATCCAAATGATAATAATTAACTTTTAAGTTGTTTAAAATAGAAAAGCATTTTGCAAGATAAGTTAACGCTAAACTATCTGGGCCACCGGAAACTGCAATCGCTAAACTTTTAACTTTATTATCTGATAGTAATAGATTTTCAAAATCTCTATAAATTCTACCAATTATTGGATTCTTTAAATAATTTAATAAATTTTTATGAATTGCTTGTTTTGCACTCAAACTTTTTTTCTTCATATTTAGCTCTTTGAAGAATAGATTGATTTGCTTTTGGGTATTGTTTTTGAACACCTGTGATCATCAAGCAACCTTGATCTTTTTCTCCTATTTGGACCAATGATACTCCAAGTTTTAACAAATTTATAGGAGCCTTTGTACTTTTTGGATATTTTTGATATCCTTCAAGATAAGCTGATGCTGCGTCAGTATATAACTCTCTAATTCTGAAAGTTTCTGCATACCAATATTGTGCACTTCCAGCCAGATTGTGTTTAGGGTTTGTTAAAACAAACTCTCTAAATGCTCTTTCAGCAGTGTTATAATCTCCAACTTTTAGAATACTGGTCGCAAATTCATATTGTTTTTCTGGAGAAATATCTGGTAATATTTTTTCTTCTGCTTGAAAAGTTTCTGTCACTATAGCTTGTGTTGAATCAATTGATTGTGTTTGTTGTGTCTCAAGTTGAGTTTCAGTATCTTTATAAGTAATAGAACCTAAATCTTGAGGCTGAGATGTGCCAGGTAAAATTTTTTCTTTATCCTCTTTTGGTAAAGAAGATAATTGTTGGTCTTTATTTAAATTAATTGTAGATGCTTGATTTTCTAGCTGCTGGAATCTTACTTGATTATCAGCTTGAACTTTTGACAATCTCGTTGAAAGCTTGTCTAATTTAAAATTTATTTCTTCAAATTTATTTGTAAGTTCTTGAAACTGCCTTTCAATTTC
>CAJWKX010000021.1 GCA_913043015.1 uncultured Candidatus Pelagibacter sp.
CTTCTGATTACTCTATCGTAGAAACTAACAATAACAACTCTATCTAAAAAAACAGATTTAATTGAATCTTGCCAATTCCAGAGTGAAAGCGGATAATAACTTAGAGGTCTATAATCAGCATTTAAAACCAGAGCAGGGCATCTCTCTAAAGAAATATTTTGATCTACAGATTTAAACATAGCATAAGATTAGCTTAATTAAATTTATTAATCAATAATACAAAAAATTTATTAAAGATTTATTAAATACTTAAGTTTTTTTTAATATAATTTAGTGCAACACTTGATGCCTCAATAGGAATATGATGATCGCAATTTTTAATCATCTTAGTTTCAGCATCAATTTTATTTCGAATTAAAAAATCCTTTGCCTCTAACAAATGATTTGAAGGAACTACAGTATCAAGATCACCATGGATAAGAAGCATTTTTGTTTTTGATGTTATTCTTTTTGATAAATTTTCTTTATCAATAATTTTACCAGAAAATCCTACTATACAATTAAAATTTTTATTGGAAGTTAATCCAATATTTATAGACATCATACAACCTTGGCTAAAACCAGAAAGGCAAATTTTTGAATTATCTAAGTTATATTCATTTTTTACTTCTTCTATAAATGATTTTAATTTTACTTCAGCTTTAATTGACTCTTTTAATATATATTTAGGATCGTCTCTAGAAAGATCAAACCATTGAAAACCATTAGGATTAATTGGACATGGCTCATATCCATTTGGACATAAAAAAATCGTATTAGGCAAAAATCTTTTCCAACTCAATATTAAAATACTGATATCATTGCTGTCTCCACCATATCCATGAAGTAAAATAATTGCATTTTTTATTTCATTAACATTATCTGGATAAATAATTTTTGTATTAAGGCTAAATGTCATCTATTGTAAATTATAATTATTTAAAATAAAAAATGCTAAAAATTTAAGTGTTAATAATTTCATTGTAAAAGGTATAGTTACATATCATGAGTCAAAATAAAAACAATAAGACTGTTTGGAGTACAAGGATTACAAAAGATACTTCTTCTATTTTTCAAAAAGTAGGTAGCTCTCTAAGTGTTGATAAAAGACTTTTTAAAGAAGATATAGCAGGATCCATAGCTCATGTTGAAATGTTGTTTAAACAAAAAATTATTGCTTTCAAAATAAAAAATAAAATTATCTGGGGTTTAAATAAAATTAGAAATGAAATAATTAAAAAAAAATTCATATTTAATCCAAAACACGAAGATATTCACATGAGCATTGAAAAAAGATTATTTGAAATAATTGGAGATGATGCTGGTTTTATTCACACAGCAAGATCACGAAACGATCAAGTTATAACTGATTTTAAAATATGGTTAAGAAATTCTACTAATGAAATAATTAATCTTTTAAACTCCTCAATTAAGATCATTGTAAAAAATGCCGAAAAAAATATTGAAACTATTATGCCTGGTTTTACGCATTTAAAAAATGCTCAACCTATTTCTTTTGCACATTATTTACTTGCTTATGTTGAAATGTTCAAAAGAGATAAACATAGATTTAAAAATAATATCGAAAATCTACTTGAAAATCCTTTGGGTGTTACAGCTCTAGCAGGAACTACATTCAACATTGATAGAAATTATACAACGAAAAAATTAAAATTTAGCCATCCAACTAAAAACTCAATTGATACTATTTCTGATAGAGATTTTGTTACTGATTTTTTATACGCAACTTCTGTTTGCTCAGTTCATATATCAAGATTAGCTGAAGAATTTATTATATGGAATTCAGATGCATTCGGACTCATTAAACTTAATGATAGAATCGTCACTGGATCATCGATAATGCCACAAAAAAAAAATCCTGATCAACTTGAATTTTTAAGAGGTAAAACAGGCAATGCTTTTGGTAATTTGTTTTCTATGTTAACAATCTTAAAAGGTCTACCATTATCTTATTTTAAAGATCTGCAAGATGATAAAGAATTAGTTTTTAAATCTTTTGATCAAATAAAATATTCTATATTAATTTTTAATGACATTTTAAAAAATTTCAGTGTAAATAAAAAAAGAATGTTTGAATTAGCAAACAAAGGATACACTACTGCAACAGATTTAGCAGATTATATTGTAATTGAGCTTAACGTTCCGTTTAGAAAAGCTTATCAGATTACTGCAAAAATTGTAAATTATGCAGAAGTAAAAAAAAAAAGATTTGATGAATTAAGCATTAAAGAAATTAAAAAAATTGAACCAAAGTTAAATGAGGAAGTATTAAAAATATTTAATTTAAAAAACTCAATAAAATCAAAAAAATCCTATGGCGGTACTTCTTTTGAAAATATAAAGAAAATGATAAATAAATACAAAAAAGAATTAAAATGATTAGAAAAATTATAATATTATTTTTTTGTGCAACTTTGCTTTTTTCATGTGGAAAAAAAACTGATCCAGAATATAAAGAGTCAAAAAAATTAATTCAGATCACAATGATTGCTTAATGAATTATAAAAAAAATAGCTTATTTATTGAAAATATTTCAATCCAAAAAATTGCTAAAAAATTTGGAACACCATCCTATTGTTATTCATTAAATAAATTAAAATTAAATATAAGAAATTTTAAAAAGTATTTTAGATCAATAAATCCATTATTATGTTTTTCAGTAAAATCAAATTCAAATTTTCAAATTTTAAAAGAAATTAATAAAATGGGTATGGGAGCAGATGTTGTATCTAAAGGCGAATTAATAATGGCTTTAAAAGCGGGTATTAGTCCAAAAAAAATAGTTTTTTCTGGCGTGGGTAAAACTTTTGATGAACTTAAATTTGCTATTGATAAAAATATTCTATTAATTAATTCAGAATCGGAAAGTGAAATAAATCAAATCGAAAAAATTTCAAAAATTAAAAATAAAAAAATTGACATTGGTATAAGACTTAATCCAAATATTGATTCTAAAACACTAAAAAAAATTTCTACAGGAAAAAAGGAGGATAAATTTGGTTTAACTGAAATTAATTTTTTAAAAGCTATAAACAAATTTAAAAATTCAAAAAATTTAAATATAAGATGTTTGAGCGTTCATATTGGTAGTCAAATTACTGACCATAAACCATACGCAAAAATGCTAAAAGTTGTTAGATCGGTTATAAAAAAATCTAATCATAATTTTGATTTTGTTGATTTGGGTGGCGGCATGGGTATTAAATATAATAAAGAAACAAAAAAACTTGATTACAAAAAATACAATTCAATTATTAAGAATTTCTTAAACAAATATAGAACAAAAATTATATTTGAGCCTGGCAGATCAATAATTGGCGATACTGCCTTGCTATTAACAAGAGTTTTATACATAAAAAAAACTAGCAAGATAAATTTTGTTATTTTAGATGCTGCAATGAATGATTTAATGAGACCAGCATTATATGGCTCTAGACATGAAATAATGGCATCTATAAAAAGTAAAAAAATGATTAGAAAAAAACATGAATTTGTTGGACCAATTTGTGAGACTACCGACAAGTTTTTATCTGTTCCAAAATTTCAAACTTTAAGAGAAAAAGATACTTTAGCTATTTGTGATGTTGGTGCATATGGCATGGTTTTAAGTTCAAATTATAATTTAAGAACTAAGCCATCTGAAATATTAATTAACCAATCTTCGTCAAAAATAATTACAAAGAGACAAAAATTAAATAATATTATTTAATTTTTAACAAATGATTAGAAGTTTAATTTTCAAGATTTTTTTTTATTTAGGAATAATAATTATTTCTTTTATTTTTTTACCGTCCCTATTATTGCCGCAAAAAATAGTTTTATTTGGTGGAAAAATTATGGGACATTGGTCAAAAATTTGTTTGAATATATTTTTATCAACAAAAATTATAATTAAAGGAAAAGAAAACCTCATATCCGAAGGTAAATTTTTTATAGCATGTTCTCACCAATCAATGTTTGAAACATTTTTTTTACAAACTATTTTTAACTCGCCGGTATTCATTTTAAAAAAAGAATTATTAAGAATCCCAGTTTTTGGAATGTATTTGAAAAAAATAGGATCAATATCAATCGATAGAAATAAAATTTCAAAAAAAAATTTAGGTTTTTCTGATAAAATTAAATCTGTTATAAATTCATCTAATAGACCAATAATAATATTTCCTCAAGCAACTAGAATGGCACCCGAAGATAGAACTCCTTTTAAAAAAGGAGTTTCAAGAATTTTTGAAGATTTACAAATAAAATGCCAACCGGTAGCAATCAATTCAGGAAATATATGGCCTAAAAGTGGAAAATTAAAATCTAATGGAATATTAGTTGTATCAATTTTAAAAGAAATAGAACCGGGAATAGACAGCAAAGATTTTTTAAATATTTTACAAAATAATATTTATCAAGAATTAGATAAAATTGTTTAGCCTTTCATAGGCATTACAACAAAAATACTATCAAAATCTCCTGGATCTTTAATTAGTGCCGGAGATCCAGTGTCTTTAAAATAAATTTCTATTTTATCCCCATCTAATTGTGATGCTATATCAATTAAATATCTGGAATTAAAACTTATGTCTAAATCATAATCAAATTTAACATTTAAACTTTCTTTACCGTCACCACTATTAGTATTATTTACAGAAAGATTTAATACATCTTTAGTTAAGTTAAATTTTACACTATCTTTTTTATCAATTGAAACCGAAGCTACACGATCAACGGAATCTAAGAATAATTTTAAATCAACTTCCAATTTTTTTTGATTTTCTTTTGGAATTACCTGAACATAATTAGGAAATTTTCCATCTATTAACTTTGAAATTATAATACTATTATTTAATTCAAATTTGATTTTTGATTTTATATTTGAAATTTTAACATCGCCCTCATAATCTTCCAGTAATGAACAAAGTTGAAATATAGTTTTTTTAGGTAAAATTATTGATTCAAAATCAATTTTTTCATTCAGCCGAACTTTTGATATAGACATTCTATGACTATCAGTTGCAGCTGTTGTTAAAAATACTTTATCATCAATTTGAGTTTGATGAAAAAATATACCACTTAAATAATGCCTAGTTTCATCATTAGAAACTGAAAATTTACATTTGTTCAAAAGTTTTAGAAGTTGTTTTGACTTTATAGAAAATTCGTTTTGATTAAAATTTTCACCAGTTAAAGGAAACTCAGCAGCACTAATACAATTTAAATTAAAAACAGATTTTTCTGATTCAAGATGAAGTTTATTTTCTCCAATATTTGAAAAATTTATTTTTTTTCCTGATGAAAATTTTCTAACAATATCATACATAATTGATGATGATGCTGTTGTTTTTCCTTCTTCAATTATTTCGACATTTGGAATTTGATGAATAAAAATTAAGTCAAGATCAGTAGCGGTAATTATTAATCTAGAATTAGCCGCCTCAAGAAGAACATTTGATAAAATTGGTAAAGTGCTCCTTTTTTCTATAACACCCTGACAGTAATTTAGAGACTTTTGAAGATCTTGTTGGTTAACGTTAAATTTCATTTTCTTTACTGTATAAAATTTTATTTTTTAAACTATCAATATTGAAATTTAATTCGTTATCTTCTTTTCTTAATTTTTCTATTGTTTTTACAGAGTGAATTACAGTTGTATGATCTCTATTTGAAAAAGCTCTGCCAATTTCAGGTAAGGATTTTGATGTCAATAGTTTGGCTAAATAAATTGCTGTTTGTCTTGGTCTTACCAAGTATCTAGATCTTCTAGAAGAAAGCATTTCATTTTTGCTAATTTTAAAAAACTTGCAAACAATTATTTGGATAAGATCAATAGTAACTTTATTCTCTGAAAGATTTAATAAATCTTTCAAAATTACTTTTGTTTCGGTTAGACTAGGTATTTTATTATAAATTCTTGAAAAAGAAATAATTCTGTTCAAAGCTCCTACTAATTCCCTAATGCTTGTTCTTATTTCTGAGCTAATGAATTTTTGAATTTCTTCAGAGATGTTTATTTGATTAGAATATAATAACTTTAATTCTTCGGTTTTTGCTTTTATAATTTTGTATCTGAGTTCGTAATCAGGGTTCTGTATATCTACAACTAGTCCACCAGAAAATCTTGATTTTATTCTTTCTTGTATTCTAGATAACTTATTTGGAGGTCTATCTGCTGTTACAATTATTTGAGAATCTTTGTCTAAAAGGGCATTAAAAGTGTGAAAAAATTCTTCTTGCATTGCTTCTTTGCCATTCATGAACTGAATATCGTCGATTAATAAGGCGTCTGTGTTTCTAAAATAATCCTTAAACTTTACCATTTCGTTGGATTTTATTGATTTTACAAATTGGTACATAAATCTTTCTGCGGAAATAAATTTAACTTTATTTTTTTCTTTAAGACTTAGAGCTATGGCATTTAATAAGTGTGTTTTTCCCATGCCAACACCAGAATATAAATATAAAGGATTATAGTGCGCTAAATCCTGGGCTACTTTTTTTGAAGCTTCAAAAGCCAACTTATTGCTGGATCCTAATATAAAATTTTCAAAATTTTTATTTGGATCGATTCTATTATACTGCAAATATGAATCTTTTAAGAATGAAACATTCTTATTAATGTCTATATTTTTATTTTTTAAAGGGTTTTGATCTTCAATTGTTTCATGTTTTTTTTTAATAATAGTAAATTCTATTCTGATAATATCTTTGTTGTGTAATTTTATAATTTGTAAAATCTGATCTAAATATCTTGAGGTAATCCAATCACGAATAAATCTTGTTGATACTGAAATTAAAACATAATTTTTAAATTCATCTACAAAATTAATTTTTCTCAACCAAGATTCATATATATCTCCACCAAACTTATCTTTCATTTCTGATTGGATAATTCCCCAATCAATTTTTTTTAAAGAAAAATTTTCTACATTTTGATCTAAGGTATTTTTCATATAGGAAAACTCTAGTTAATGTTTTGAGCGAATTAATGCAATAAATTATTTTGTGTTTTCAAAAAAAAAATTAAATCTCTAATTGAATAAATCTAGACTTGTAAAAGTTATTATATTCAAGATTGTATTAAATTTATTTATTGCTTGTTTGATAAAAAAAAATTTACTTTAATTAGTTAAAAAAAGACTAGATCTTGTGTCATAAAAAAAAAATAATTTATATTTTGTATAAATACTAATAGTTGTGAAAATAAAATTAATTTAATAATGCAAAGACAACCTTAAAGTTAATATTTTTACTAACTACTTTGAGTTGTTTAAAGCACGTTAATTTTTTTGGTAATTCTTGAAATATTTCTTGACGCATTTTGTCTTTTTATAATTTTAGTCTTTGCAACCTTCATTAATTCAGCATTTAATTTTGGTAAATACTCCAAAGCTTCTTTTTTGTTCCTTGTGTCCAGAATGGCATTCATTTTTTTTATAGCATTTCTAAATCTGCTTTTTCTTGATCGATTAACCAGAGTTTGTTTTGATATTCTTCTTACAGTTTTAATTGCTGATTTTATATTGGCCATATGCGCCGATGGTATAGCTTGTGAATGCAATTGGGTCAATAGAATAATGTATTATTTTTGGCAAAAATTACAAAAAAAAGTTGATCTATTAGATATAAATTTTTTTATAATCTTACCATTACAACTTTTTTTCAAACACTTTTTATTCTCCCTATCGTATACTTTAAACTTTTTTTGAAATGAACCGATAGAACTTTTTGTATTCTTAAAATCACTTATTGTTGATCCACCATGCTGAATTGCAAGTTGAAGGACATATTCTGAAAATTTTACTAATTTATTCATTTCATTAGTATTAATTTGAAAGGCTTTCTTTTTAGGATGTATTTTGCTGTAAAATAGTATTTCATTGGCATAAATATTGCCAATTCCTGATACAAAATTTTGATCCAATAATAAACTTTTTATATTTTTTGTTTTGTTAGTTATTTTTTTTTTAAATAATCAAGATTAAAATCTTCACTTATTGCTTCTGGACCTATTTTATTAAAAAATTCTTTTAATTCTGCTTTGCAATTAATTATCTTAAAATATCCAAATCTTCTTGGATCGTTATAAATTATTTTAAAATTAGGAAATAATAACTCTACATGATTATGTTTTTCTGAAAGTGTTCTGGAGTGATAAAAGCTTAAGTTTGTAAATTTATTTTGTTTTTTTTTATTAATTAGATGTATTGTTCCAGACATTCCAAGATGAATAATGCAATATTTTTGGTTATCCAATTCAAAAATTAAATATTTAGAGATTCTTGAAACTTCTTTAACAAATCTATTTTTTAAAACATTTTCAAAATCATTTTGTAATTTGAATCTTAAATTTCTATTTCGTACAATAACTTTTTTAATTTTTTTAAATTTAATCTTCTTTTTAAGAGATTGTTTGACTATTTCTACTTCTGGCAATTCTGGCATTTAGGATTATATTAATAAATTAAATAAACTATTAAACCATGAAACAAGATTTCCAACAAAAAGAAGGGCTAGTAGAAGGAGTTTTTAATAAGGTTTTTGATAAGTACGATCTTATGAATGACTTTATGTCATTAGGAATTCATAGAATATGGAAAAAAGATTTTGTTCAAATGATAAACCCATCAAAAAATAAAAAACTAATTGATGTGGGATGTGGCACAGGTGATATTGCAAGTTTATATATTAAAGCTACAAGTAATAAAGCATCAATCCTTTGTGTTGATCCAAATAAAAAAATGATTGAAGAGTGTAAAAAAAAATTAAATAAATTTAAAAATATAACTTGGCAAGTTGGTTATGCAGAAAATTTAAAGGTTCCCAACAATAGTTATGATTTTTATACAATAAGCTTTGGATTGAGAAATACAAAAAATCTTAATAAAAGCTTAGCTGAAGCATATAGAGTATTAAAAACAGGTGGGAGATTTTTATGTTTAGAATTCTCTAAAATTGAAAATTTAAATTTACATTTTATTTATAAAAATTATTCGAAAATAATACCTTTATTAGGCCAAATTATTGTTGGAGATAAGAAACCGTATGAATATTTAATACAAAGCATTGAAAAATTTGTAAACCAAGAACAACTTCTAGAAATTATGAGGAAAAATAATTTTAAAAATTGTACTTATAGAAATTTAAGTGGTGGAATAGTTGCAATTCATTCTGGCTGGAAAATCTAATGATAAAGAAAATATTTATTTTATTTAAGCTTGCAAGAAAATTAGCTAAATCTGATGCACTAAAAATAGTTTCTAAAATACATGAACCTCCACTAATTATAAAAATATTTTTGGGAATTTTTTCAATTTCTCCTTTTGGAAAAAATAATCAAAACTTAAATCTAAGTGATGAAGAAAGATTATGTAATTCTATCCAAGATATGGGGACCACATTTATAAAACTAGGTCAATTTTTATCCACTAGACCGGATATAATTGGAGAAGAACTTTCAAAACAATTTGAAAAATTACAAGATAAACTTCCTCCATTTTCTACTTTTGAGGCTAGAGAGATGATCAAAAAAGATTTGGGTGAAGAAATTTACAATTCAATAATTAATTTTACCAATCCCATTGCAGCAGCATCAGTGGCACAAGTGCACAAAGCACAAATTAATGATGATAAAATTATTAAAGATGTAGCAATCAAAATATTAAGGCCAAATATTAAAAAAATATTTAATGAGGAAATAGATGCTTTGATGTTGCTTGCATATTTTATTGAAAGCATTGTTAAAAAAACAAAAAGATTAAAACTTGTAGAAGTTGTTTTTTTATTGAAAGAAATAACTAATCATGAAATGGATTTAAGACTTGAAGCTGCTGCTGCTAATGAATTTGTTGAAAATACTAAAAATGACTTAGGATTTCATGTTCCTAAAATTTATTGGAACTATACAAGTAAGTCTGTATTAACTCTTGATTGGGTTGAAGGAATTTCCATAAGAGAAAAAGATATTTTAGAAAAAAACAATATAAACACAGAAAAATTAGCTACAGATATTATCCAACATTTTTTAAGACATGCCGTAAGAGATGGTTTTTTTCATGCCGATATGCATGAGGGAAATCTATTGATTGATAACGATGGACAAATTGTTCCTGTAGATTTTGGAATTATGGGTAGACTTGATAAACTTAACAAAAGATATCTTGCAGAAATTTTATTTGGTTTTATTCAAAGAGATTACAAAAAAGTTGCTGAAATACACTTGGTTGCAGGTCTTGTTCCAAAAGATATTCAAATAGATAATTTTGCCCAAGCATTAAGATCTATAGGAGAACCAATTTTCGGTCACTCAGAAAAAGATATATCAGGTGGAAAATTGTTAAAACAATTATTCAATATTACTGAAAAATTTAATATGCAAACACAGCCTCAGTTACTTTTATTACAAAAAACTATGGTTGTAGTCGAAGGAGTGGCTAGAAAATTAAATGTAAACACTAATATTTGGGAAACTTCAAAACCAGTTTTGGAAAATTGGTTAAAAGAAACCAAAGATCCAATAAATAATATAACTGATACACTTAAAGATTCTGCTGAAGTTTTAAAGAGACTGCCTGAACTGCCTAAAATTATGGATAAAGCAAACCAAGCCCTTACATATCTAGCAAGTGGGCATATTCCTCAGAATTCAAATTCTTACTCGGCTTTAAAAGAGAAAGAATTAGAAATGAAATCATTTAGAAATCAAAGTATTATTGGTTTATTATTGCTTGTATTTTTGGGTTTCATAGTATTTTAATTCTGACAATGAATAATTTAGAAGGAAAAAAAATTTTGTTAATAATTTGCGGCGGGATAGCTGCCTATAAAAGCTTAGAAATAATAAGACTTTTTAAAAAAAAAGGAGCTTTTGTTAAAACTATACTATCAAAAAATGC
>CAJWKX010000022.1 GCA_913043015.1 uncultured Candidatus Pelagibacter sp.
ACAGGTACCGTGGGTTCGAATCCCACTCTCTCCGCCAGATTCATTTTTATTGATGAAAAAAGAGTTTTTTTTTATGAAATTTAATAAATACAAAACCAAATTTTTATTTGAGAGATAATGATTGATTACCAACATAAATTCGATGTATACGCCATAGTTAATTTTGTTTATTAAAAAAAAAATGATATAATTTTTCCTTTCCAAAAAAATTAAAAATGAACAAAAATATGCAAAATTCTTATTATCAGGCGGACTCCATAAAAGTCTTAAAAGGTCTTGAGGCAGTTAGAAAGAGACCAGGGATGTATATCGGAGATACTGACGATGGCACAGGTCTACATCACATGGTCTATGAGGTTGTTGACAATTCTATTGATGAAGCTCTTGCAGGATATTGTAAAAATATTCAAATAGATATTAATTTTGACGGAACAATAACTGTTAAGGATGATGGAAGAGGAATACCGGTTGATATTCATAAAGGTGAAAAAAAATCAGCTGCAGAAGTAATAATGACCCAATTACATGCGGGGGGAAAATTTGACCACAATTCTTATAAAGTATCCGGAGGACTTCATGGAGTAGGAGTTTCTGTTGTAAATGCTCTTTCAGAAAAATTGGAGCTAACAATAGATAGGGATGGTAAAAAATATTTAATTGAATTTAAAAATGGGGATACAATAGCACCTCTAAAAGTTATTGGAAAATCAAAAAATAATGGAACACAAATAAAATTTTTACCATCAAAAGATATATTTTCTTTATTAAAATTTAGTTTTAATACAATCCAAAAAAGAATGAGAGAATTAGCTTTTTTGAATAAAGGAGTGAAAATTATAATTAATGATTTAACTCAAAAAAAAACAAAAAATGTAGAATTTAAATTTAATGGAGGAATTATAGAATTTGTAGAATTTTTAGATGAAAATAAAGAAAAACTAAAAAATAAAAACAACAATGATCTATTTAGAAAACCAATATTAATAGAGGGGAAAAAAAAATATTTAGAAATTGAATGTTCTTTAAAATGGAATTCTTGTTATACCGAAGATATTTATCCATATACAAATAATATATTTCAAAAAGATGGGGGAACCCACCTTTTAGGTTTTAGAAGTGCATTAACTAGAGTAGTAAATAAATATGCAGCTGAACAAAATTTATTAAAGAAAAATAAACTATCAATATCTGGAGATGACATAAAAGAAGGTTTAACATGTGTATTATCTATTAAAATTCCAGATCCAAAATTTTCATCACAAACAAAAGATAAACTGGTTTCTTCAGAAGTAAGAAATATTGTTGAAACAATTATTAATGAAAAATTATCTGTTTGGTTTGATCAAAATCCATCTATATCAAAAATTGTACTTGCCAAAATTGTTCAAGCAGCTCTAGCTAGAGACGTGGCTAGAAAAGCAAGAGAAAATGTAAGAAGGAAAGGAGCTTTGGAATTAACTGGTTTACCTGGCAAATTGGCTGATTGTCAAATTTCTAAGCAAGAAGGAACAGAGTTATTTATTGTTGAGGGAGATTCCGCCGGTGGTTCAGCTAAACAAGGTCGTAATAGAGAATACCAAGCCGTATTACCATTAAGAGGTAAAATTTTAAATACATATACTGACACTAATACATTCAAAAAGAATGGTAAAGGAAATGGAAGTGAATTAAGAACTAAAACTCTTTCTAAAATGATTTCATCCAACGAGATTGTGACTTTAATTAATGCTCTGGGTCTAGATCCTAAGGATGAAGAAATTGATTTAAAAGACCTGCGATATGGAAAAATTATAATTATGACCGATGCTGATGTTGATGGTTCTCATATTAGAGCTTTATTATTAACATTCTTTAATAACAAACCTTTTAACAAATTAATTGAAAATGGTCATGTGTACCTTGCTCAACCACCTTTGTTTAAAATAAATAAAGGTTCAAAGGGAATTTATATTAAAGACGAAAAAGAATTAGAAAATTATATTTTTAGCAACTCAAAAGAATTAAATAAAGTAAAAAAAAGCTCAAAAGAATTTGAAAAAAAATACCAAGAAGAAAAATCAAAACTCAGTATTCAAAGATTTAAAGGATTGGGCGAGATGAACCCGGAAGAATTATGGAATACCACATTAAATCCTGAGACAAGAAATTTACTAAAAGTTCAATACTCTAAAAATTTAAAAAAAGACAATGATTTGATACATACTTTAATGGGTAATGATGTTGCTTTAAGAAAAAATTTTATTGTAGAAAATGCAATTAATGTTTTGAACCTTGATATTTAATAATGAAGTTTTTTAAAACTTCAAAAGCTTACTATTTAAATAAATCCACTTATATAAATTTACGATGGATTGCAATTATTGGTCAATTTATAACAATAAATTCAGTTAAATTTATTTTTAACTTTGAATATAATTATTTTTTAGCAAACTTTATAGTTTTTTTAGGTGCTTTAAGTAATTTATTTTTAATATATTTCTATAATAAACCACAAATAACAAATAGATCATCGTTTAATTTTCTGTTTATTGATATAACTCAATTAAGCTTTCTATTTTATCTTTCTGGTGGAGTTTTAAATCCTTTTTCAATTTTTTTATTAATTCCAAGTGTTTTTTCTTCATCTAATTTAGATATTAGAACTAACTTAACTTTAATTTTAGTAACAATATTATCTATAATTTTCTTAACATTTTTTTATAAAGATTTACCATATCCACTTAATGAAAATATAATTGTAAATGAATATTATTATTATGCTATTCCGTTAGCATTAATAATTGCATTAGTTTTTTTAAATTATTTTGCGATAACATTTGGTAGAGAATCTCGCTTAAGAAAAGAAGCTTTGGATAAAATTCAAGAAGTTATTGCAAAGGAACATGAGTTAGTTTCTCTTGGAGGTCAAGCAGCCGCAGCCGCTCATTCGCTTGGAACTCCTTTATCAACAATTAAGATTATTTCTCAAGAGTTGCTTGATCAATTTAAAGCCGATGAAGATATAAATAAAGATCTTGAACTATTAGTTAGTCAAGTTGAAAGATGTAATGAAATCTTAAAAAAACTAACATTAAACCCTACCATAGAAGATGATTTTATAGATAAAGATTTATCTTTAGCCGAATACGTTGATCAAATTGTTAAGTCTTTCAAAGAGATTTCTGATAAAAAATTTATTGTAAATCTTGAACAAAATTTAAATTCATTTCAAATAAAAAAACCAATAGAAATAGTTTATGGAATCAGAAACTTTATTGGAAATGCAAATAAATTTTCAAAAGAAAAAATTTACATCACTTTAAAAAGTGATAGTGAAAATTCTGAAATTATTATAGAAGATGATGGCGAAGGGTATCCAAAAGATATTTTAAATAAAATTGGAGAGCCTTATATAAAATCACTTAAAACATATGATAATTCAAAATCTGGATTAGGACTTGGTATATTTATTGGAAAAACTTTATTAGAAAAAAATCGAGCAGAATTATTATGTAGAAATTCTAAAACTAGAAGAGGCGCAGAAGTAAATATTATATGGAATAATAAGGATTTAATTAAAATTTAATGAAGTTTTTTTTTGTTATCAAATAAATCACTTATCTGACTGATCATAACATCGCCTAATTCTTGAACGTCTGTAATTTTTATTGATTTGTTATAATATCTTGTAACATCATGACCAATTCCAATAGCTAAAATTTCAATATTGCTTTTATTTTCAATAAATTTGACAATTTTTTTTAAATGTTTTTCTAAAAAGTCACCAGAATTTACTGACAATGTTGAGTCGTCAACTGGGGCACCATCTGAAATAACCATCAATATTTTTCTTTCTTCTTTTCTTTTTTTTAATCTATTAAATGCCCATAAAATTGCTTCACCATCAATATTTTCTTTAAGCAAACCTTCTTTAAGCATTAAACCTAAATTTTTTTTAGATTGTCTCCAATGAGTATCAGCTCCTTTGTAAATAATATGTCTTAAATCGTTTAATCTACCAGGTTTTTTTGGTTTATTACTTTTATTCCATTCTTCTCTGCTTTTGCCACCTTTCCAATTTTTTGTTGTGAAACCAAGAATTTCAACTTTTACAGAACATCTTTCCAATGTTCTTGATAAAATATCTGCGCAAATAGCAGCAATTGTGATTGGTCTTCCTCTCATTGATCCAGAATTATCTATTAAAAGTGTAACAACTGTATCTTTAAAATCTAAATCTTTTTCTTTTTTGAATGATAAAGAATTATAAGGATCCATTATAATTCTAGTTAATTTTGAACTATCCAGTAAACCTTCTTCAAGATCAAATTCCCAATCTCTATTTTGTTTTGCTAATAGCTGTCGTTGAAGTTTATTAGCAAGTTTTGTAATCAAATCATGAAAGCCAATTAGTTGTTGATCTAAATTTTTTCTTAACTTAGATATTTCTTCTTTACTCTCTAAATTTTCAGCCATAGCTATTTCGTCATATTGGCCTGTAAAAATTTTATATTCTCTGTCCTCAATATTTGCATTCATCTTTTGAATTACCGTTTCAGAACTTTGTTTGTCTGAGTCTGTATCTACAAATTGTTCATCAATTCTGTATTCATCTAAGTCATAATCTGCATCAATTCCATTTTGATCTTGTTCTAGTTGATTTTTTTCTTGATCCTCTTGAGATTCTTTTTCAGCATCTCTATTTGGATTGTTATCCTGTTCATTCTCATTTTGATGATTTTCTTCTTCGGCACCATCATTTTCAGATTTAAAAATCTCCATTTCTTGCAATAATTTAGAGAATTTTGAATTATAGATTTCTTGATTTTCAAGATTTTTGTTTAAATAATTCAAGTGATTGCCTAAGGATGTTTTAAAATCATTTTCCCAAAAACTCAAAATTTTTTCTGATAATGGATTTAACTTTATATCGAAAAAATTCTTTAGCATATAAAGTTCAAAAGCTTCAGAAATACTAACATCTTCTCTAGTTTTAAGCTGATCTTTTCGTTTTATAGCTATTTTATGATTATAATTTTCTTTCAAATTTTTAGATATTCCTTTAAGCATTTTAGTACCTAGTAATTCATACCTAATTCTTTCTGAAATATTATATAGTGATCTACATGAAGAATTTCTTGGTAAATTTTTTTTGTATATTTCTTTATTTGAAAATTTTCTTTTTAAAGCTTCTGAATCTGTTTCTGCTCTTAGCTTAATATAATCTTGTTTACTACTTAGATTATCTAATTCAAAAAAATTATAATTTTTAGAGCTTAAATTTTTTATTAATTCATTTTCAATCCTATATTCGTCTGAAATTACTTTTATTGTTGAAATGAGAGCTTTTTTAAATTTTTCTTTTAAATTATCTTCTTTATTCATTTAAATCTGATCATTTATCAATGACTCAGGTAAATCCTCTCCAAAACATCTTTGATAATATTCAGCAATTGTGTTTTTTTCTATCTCGTCACATTTATTTAAAAAAGTAACTCTAAAAGCATATCCTGTATCTTTAAAGATTTCTGAATTTTCTGCCCAATATAATATTGTTCGCGGACTCATTACTGTTGAAATATCTCCGGCCATAAAACCTTTTCTAGTCAAAGACGCAACTTTAATCATGTTTGCTACTTTTTCTTTACCTTTTGCATTGTTTAAATCTTTATTTTTTGCAAGAATTATTTCCATTTCTTTTTCTAAGCTTAAATAGTTTAAAGTTGTAACAATATTCCATCTATCCATCTGTGCTTGATTAATTTGCTGCGTACCAGCGTAGAGACCTGTTGTATCTCCTAATCCAATTGTATTTGCTGTTGCAAACAATCTAAAAAATTCATTTTGTTTTACTACCTTATTTTTATCTAAAAGAGTAAAATACCCATCACTTTCCAAAATCCTTTGCAGTACAAATAGGACATCAGGGCGACCTGCGTCATACTCATCAAAAACTAAAGCAACTGGGTTTTGGAATGCCCAAGGCAAAATTCCTTCTTTAAATTCTGTAACTTGTTTACCATCTTTAATTATAATTGCGTCTTTTCCAATTAAGTCAATTCTACTAATATGTGAGTCGAGGTTTATTCTTAAACATGGCCAATTCAAACGTGCAGCCACCTGAGTTATGTGAGTGCTTTTTCCTGTACCATGGTACCCATGTACAATCACTTTTTTGTTATAATTAAAGCCACTAAGAATTGCTAGCGTAGTATCTCTATCAAATTTATAATCTTTATCTATTTCTGGAACAAATTCATTTTTTTTTGAAAAAGCATTTACTTCCATATCACTATCAATACCGAAACTCTGCTTAACTGATATTCTAATATCTGGTTTTATATTTAAATTAGGTGTCAATTTTTATCCTATAAGTATTTTTTAGCTGTGTATAAGCTAAAGTTATAACTTTAAGCTTATCTTCATATTTTTTATTTCCCAAATTCATATCAGGGTGAAATTTTTTGACAAGTTTTTTAAACTTTTCTTGGATCTTCTCCCATTTTAACCCCACAGGTAAGCCAAAAATACTAAAAGCTTTAACATCATTATGACTGAATTTAAATTGTTTCATGTGGTCAAATTGACTATTAAACTTAGATTTTTCTATTTTATCTCTCAAAGTATTATTCCAAAGAATTTTAAAAAAATTATCCGAAGAACTAAAACATTGTGTAGTTTTATGCCATGTCATATCTGACTTTATAAACTCACATATTTGTTCCTCACTCATTCCAGAAAAATAATTCCAATTTTTATTGAATTCTTTTACGTGTGATAAACAAAGTAGTCTAAAATTTTTACTATTATCTTTTTCAACTGGAGCTTTGTACTCTCCAATTTCTGAACAATTATTCCAGTCACAAATATTTTTCATGATATATATTATTATAAATTATGCATATAAATCAATTAATAAAAATTGTAAAAACAAAAATTAATCAAAATATATCTTGTGAAAAAATTGAGATTGAAGATAAAACTTTTTTACACAAAAGTCACCAAACACACCAACAAGGAAAATTTCACATTAAACTAAAAATTAATTCTTTATATTTAAAAAAAATAAGCAAAATTGAATCTTCTAAAATAATTTATAAAATTTTAGGAGAAGAATTAAAAATATATATACATTCAATAGAAATCTTAATCGATTAATTCCTTTTTAAAAAAACTTCGGATTTTATTAATTTTAAAATTTGAATTTATTATAGGATAGCCAATATTTTTTAATAATATTAAGTTTATATTATTTGAATTATTTTTCTTATCTGATTTCATAAAATTTAAAATTGAATCAATATTTTTTTTACTAATAAATTTTCTTAAATTATTAGGTAAATTTGAACTACTAATATGTGATGCTATTTGATTGTAATTTTTTTTTATTAAAAATTTATTTTCTAAACTAAATCTAGCGGCACTTTTAATACCTAAAATTACTGCTTCACCATGATTAAGTTTTTTTGAATATCCAAGTGCTGCTTCATATGCATGAGCAAAAGTATGACCTAGATTTAATACTTTTCTAATGTTTTTTTCTTTCTCATCTATTTGCACAATCTTTCTTTTAATTTTACAACTATCTGCAATGGCTTTTTCAATATAAGGGCTTTGTAAATTTAAAATTTTAAATTTGTTTTTATTCAAGAAGTTAAATGTTTTTTTTTTAGCAATTAATGAATGTTTAAAAATTTCACCATATCCGCATAAAATTTCTCTTCTAGGAAGTGATTTTAATAAATTTATATCAGAAACAACTAAATCAGGTTGAAAAAAGGCACCAATTAAATTTTTGCCATACTTATTGTTAATTCCAGTTTTTCCTCCAATTGAAGAATCTACTTGTGCAAGTAAGGTTGTGGGAATATTAATAAATTTAAGACCTCTTTTAAAGATACTTGCTGCAAAACCTGTAACATCACCTGTTACACCGCCACCTAAAGAAATAAGACAGTCATTTCTATTAAAATTATTTTTAAAAAGTTTATCTAAAATTTTATTTACACTTACTTGATTTTTATTTTTTTCGCTCGGATAAAATAAGTGAATTAGTTTTGTTTTGCATGGAATTTTGTTTTTTAATATTAACAAATTTTTTTTTGGTACTTTTTTATCAGCAACAATTAAACATTTATCAAAGTTAATATTATTTGATCGTATAATACTTGATATATTTTTTAAAATATTAGATCCAATAATAATTGGATAATTTTTAGAATTTGTTCTAATGACCAATTTAATTTTTTTCATAAATATCTTTAATTTTTTTTACTATCTCATCTTTAGAAAATTTTTCACAGTTTATTTTATAATTGGCCATTGAGTATATTTTTGATCGCTCAGAAATTATTTTTTTAATTTGATTTTCAGTTAAATTGAATGCGATAGGTCGTTTTTTGCTTCTTTTTATACGATTAATTAATGTTGAATTATTCCAATCTAACCAAAAGGAAATATGATTTGATAAAACTTCGTTTCTTATATTGTCATTGATAAATCCACCGCCTCCTAAAGATATAATTTTTTTGTTTGATCCAAGTAATTTAAGAGTAATCTTTTCCTCTATTTTTCTAAAACAAATCTCCCCCTTTTTTTCAAAAATTTCCGATATTTTGCATCCTTCTTCTTTTTCAATAATTTCATCAACATCATTCAATTCTATATTTAAATTTTTAGACAAAAGATGTCCAATTGTTGATTTTCCAGAGCCCATCATGCCTAGTAAAACAAGATTGTTATTTGATTTCATATGTTCTTTATTGAAAAAACATAAATATGTCTTAATTTGAAATTATTTAACGGTATATGCAATTTGAAAAAAAAACAAGAGCTGGAAGCACAAGGGATATAATAAAATTATTTATCAAAATTATTTTAATTTGTCTAGTATTGCTAATAGCTGTTATTTTAATTGATAGAATTGATTTTCCATCACCTATTAAAAAAATTGAAAAAGTAATTTCTAATGAAAATTTTGAAATTGTTAAATAAAAATTATTTATCAATCTTTATCATCCAATTTATTTTATTAAATAGTTTTGTAGCAGCTCAAGAAGAAGCTGTTGATATTTGGAAATTAGAAAAAAAACTTGAAGAAAATAAATCAGAAACTATTTTACAGGATAATGATATTTCTACTAATTCAATAATTCAAATACAAACAAAGCAAAATAATGAATTTGAAATTATCAAAGGGAGCAAACTTGATTCTAACAATATAATTTTAGCAGGTCTTTACGATCCTGCAGAAAATGGATTGAAAATAGATATGTGGTTTAATTCAGATGGTAATGAGATTGCGTCAATATTCAATAGAATAAATAAAATTAAATTATCAAATGATGCAAAAGAAATTTTAGATATTGCCTTACTCACCAATTCTTACTTTCCAAGAAAGAATATTATTGAAGAAGAGTTTTTAAATTATAAAACAAATTATTTAATTCAATATGGTAATTTGGAACTGATTAAATTGTATTTGTTAAAAAATCAAAACAATTTGAATAACTCAAAGTTAATGAGGTATTACATTGATGAACATCTTTCAAATTCTGATTTAAAAAATGCTTGTAGTATATTCAATGAAATTAATTTGTTAAACGATGATTATCTAACAAAATTTAATATTTATTGTCTAATTAATGAAAATAGAACAGAAGAAGCCCAACTTCAATTTGATTTAATGAAAGAATTAGATTTTAAAGATGAATTTTTTGAAACAAAATTTAATTTTATAATGGGTTACACTGCAGATGATGAGAAACAAATATCTGAAAAAAATATTTTGGATTTTCATTTATCTCATAGAACTAATTCTCAGTTTCAATATAAACCCAACAAAAATACAGAAAAAATTATCTGGAGATATCTTTCAAGCTCTAATTTATTAGAAAATATTGACGAAATAGATTTGGAAGATGTGGATAAACTATCTCTTATTGAACAAGCAACTCATGAAGGAAATTATAGTGAACAGGAATTATTAAATTTATATAAAAGGTTTCAATTTAGCATTGATCAACTTCTAAATGTTAAAGATTCATATAAACTTTTACCAACAATTCAAGGAAGAGCACTTCTTTATCAAAGATTAATATTAACAAAAGATCCAGTACAAATATTAGACTTATCTTCCAAATTAAAAAATTTATTTGCCAGTGAAAATATTGAAAATGCTTTTAAAAAAGAATTATCAAAAATGTTAAGCAAAATAAGCATTGAAGATGTTCCTTCAAATTATTCTACTTTTTATACAAAAAATTTAATTAATCAAAATCCAAAAAAAACTAGTATTAAAATAAATAATAAAATAATTCATCAATCAAAATTATTAAATTATTTCAAGGAAAGTTATAATATTAAACAAGTTGAAAAAGACACAAATGACTTAATTAAAAAAATTAAAAAAAATAAAGACTACTTCGTTTCAAGAAAAGATTTAATGCTTTTAGAGTCTTTACAGTCTGATGGAGTTGAGATTTCTAAGAAATATCAAAACTTATTTCAATTTAACCAATCAGATATTCCAACAGATATACAATTACTGATTAATAATAATGAAATAGGCTTAGTTTTGCTCAGATTTGTAGAAATTATTGGGGAAGATGAGCTTATAAATCTTGGTTCGGATATTTTATATTTTATGGTTAATGTTTTGAATCAATTAAATATTGACCCGTTAAGAAATAATATTCTTTTAAAAGTTCTTCCTTTAAAAGTTTAAAAATTGTAATAAAATTAAATCATGGCAATTAAAACTATAATAACAGAACCAAACAAAATTCTAAGGCAAGTATCAAAT
>CAJWKX010000023.1 GCA_913043015.1 uncultured Candidatus Pelagibacter sp.
AGAGAAGGTGTTAAAGCTGGAGATTACATTGTCAAAATTAATGATATTCAAGTACAAGGCAAAACTTTATCTGAAGCGGTTGAATTAATGAGAGGACCTGTAGGATCTAAAATTGAAATTACTGTAAGGAGAAGAGGTATAAAAAAAGCAATCATATTTAATATTACCAGAGAAATAATTAAAGTAGAGTCAGTTAAGTCAAAAATTATTGATGATACAGTTGGCTATCTAAGATTAACATCATTTAATGAAAATAGCTCAGATCAAATAAAAAAAAAAATTAGAAAGTTAAGAAAGAATAGTAGAATTGAAAAATATATTTTAGACTTAAGAAATAATCCTGGCGGACTTTTATCTCAAGCGATTAAAATATCAGATTTTTTTTTAGATAGCGGTGAAATTGTATCTACCAAAGGTAGAAAGAAACGAGAAAATAGAAAATGGTTTGCAAAAAAAGGAGACATGATTGATGGTAAAACTTTAATAGTTTTAATTAATTATGGTTCAGCTTCTGCCTCTGAAATTGTTGCAGGAGCATTACAAGACCATAAAAGAGCAATTTTAATTGGTGAAAATTCATTTGGCAAAGGTTCTGTTCAATCAATTATCCCACTAATTAACAATGGGGCAATAAGATTAACTATTTCAAAATACTACTTGCCTTCTGGTAAATCAATTTCTGAAGTTGGCGTTATTCCGGATATTGAAATAGCTGAAAGTTCAGAAGATTTTAGAATGAATACTCTGACTGATAATCAACTAGATTTTGCTATTAAACTTCTTAATGGATAAGAAATTTGAACAACTTCCATTAAGAAATGGAGTAGGAATAGTTTTATTAAATAGTGAAAATAAAGTTTTTGTTGCAAAACGAATAGACAATCCAAAAAAATTTTGGCAAATGCCACAGGGCGGTGTTAATAAAAATGAAGATTTTTATACTGCCGCCTTAAGAGAATTAAAAGAAGAAACAAGCATTGTTAGTGTAAAACTAATTAAAGAAATTCAAGATAAATTCACATATGTTTTGCCTGATTACTTAATAGGTATTATTTGGAAGGGTAAATTTAAAGGTCAAAAACAAAAATGGTTTATTATGAGATTTACTGGGGATGAATCGGAAATTAATATAAAAACTAAGCATCCTGAATTTTTGGATTGGAAATGGATAAATTTGGAAGATCTGACACAAATAGCAGTAAATTTTAAACTTGAAGTTTATAAACAAATTAAATCTGAAGTAAAAAAAATATTTGTTTAATTGAGAGTTAAAGATTTTAAAACTTCAATTTTATGATTAACTAAGTATTTTGCTTCATCAGAAATTTCTTGATTTTGATATTCTTGTTCGGCTTTTGCCAAAATATCTCTAACTTTATTTTTATCTATTTTTTTAATATCAAAAATATTACTTGTTAGTATTGATAAACAATTATTTTTAAATTCTATTATACCATCTTCAACATAATAAGTTTCATCATTAGAGGCCGTGTCAATAACCTTTACTAAACCTGGTTTTAAAAAAGATATTATAGATATATGATCCTTTAAAATTCCCATATCTCCTTCAAAAGCAGGAACAACTACTTCTGCTACATCTTCTTTTGATAAAAAAGATTTTTCAGGATTTATTATTTCAACTTTAAAAACATTGTTCATTATACTGCAGCTTCTTTTGCCATTTTTTCAGCTTTTTCAACTACTTCTTCTATTGTACCTACCATATAAAAAGCTGATTCTGGAAGATGATCATATTCACCCTTGCAAATCGCATCAAATCCTTTGATGGTTGACTCTAAATCTACAAGTTTTCCTGGTGAACCAGTAAAGACTTCAGCTACAAAAAATGGTTGAGATAAAAACCTTTGAATTTTTCTAGCTCTAGCTACTGTTAATTTATCTTCTTCGGATAATTCATCCATACCTAAAATTGCAATTATATCTTGAAGAGATTTATATGTTTGTAAGATTTTTTGAACTTCTCTAGCAATCCTATAATGTTCATCACCTACTATTCTTGGATCTAATATTCTTGAAGTGGAATCTAATGGATCTACAGCTGGATAAATTCCAAGTTCTGCAATTTGCCTTGACAAAACTGTTGTTGCATCTAAGTGAGCAAACGATGTTGCCGGCGCAGGATCTGTTAAATCATCAGCAGGAACATAAATTGCCTGAACTGAAGTAATTGATCCTTTGTGAGTTGTAGTAATTCTTTCTTGTAAGTTACCCATATCAGTTGCAAGAGTTGGTTGATACCCTACTGCTGAAGGAATTCGACCTAAAAGAGCTGATACCTCTGATCCAGCTTGAGTAAATCTAAAAATATTATCAATAAAAAATAATACATCCTGACCTTCTTGGTCTCTAAAATATTCAGCTACTGTTAAACCTGTTAAACCTACTCTTGATCTTGCCCCTGGAGGTTCATTCATTTGACCATAAATCAATGCAGCTTTAGATCCTTTCCCATCTGGTTTAATGACTCCAGAATCGATCATTTCATGGTAAAGATCATTGCCTTCCCTGGTTCTTTCACCAACGCCTGCAAAAACTGAAAAACCTCCGTGTGCTTTTGCAATATTATTAATTAATTCCATAATGATAACTGTTTTACCAACTCCAGCACCTCCAAATAATCCAATTTTTCCTCCTTTGGCATATGGTGCTAATAAATCTACTACTTTAATTCCTGTGACTAAAATTTCTGTTTCCGTTGATTGTTCTGTAAAAGATGGTGCTGGTCTATGAATTGGCCATCTATCTTTTGTTTTTACTGGACCTTTTTGATCAATTGGTTCACCTATTACATTTATAATTCTTCCTAATGTTTCAGGTCCTACAGGAACTTTTATTGGGTTTCCAGTATCTATTACTTCATCACCTCTTTTAAGACCTTCTGTTCCATCCATAGCAATTGTTCTCACGCTTGATTCACCAAGATGCTGAGCAACCTCTAACACTAATCTGTTATCTCTTATTTTACATTCTAATGCAGTTAATATTTCTGGTAAGTTGCCTTCAAATTTTACATCTACAACAGCTCCAATAACTTGTGTTACATGTCCTTTATTGCTCATAATTTATAAACTTTCGGCTCCTGATATTATTTCAATTAATTCTTTTGTAATAGCCGCTTGTCTACTTCTATTATAATGAATAGTTAATTTGTCGACTAATTCTCCAGCATTTCGAGTTGCATTATCCATAGCAGTCATTCTAGAACCTTGTTCACTAGCAGAATTTTCTAACATTGCTTTAAATATTTGTGTTGAAATATTTTTTGGCAATAAATTTGACAAAATTTCATCTTCCTCAGGTTCAAACTCATAGTTATCTTCTAATGAATTTTCTTTAACTTCAGTAGATTTTAAAGGAATTAATTGTTGAGCTTGAGGAATTTGTGTTATCACATTTTTAAATTGATTATAAAAAATTGTACAAACATCAAATTCATTTTTTCTAAATAATTCAATAATTTTTTTTCCAACAATTTCAGCATCTAGATAATTTGCAATTTTTGAATCTTTAAAAGAAATTTTATCAATTATTTGATTGCCATAAATTCTTTTCAATTGATCGTAACCTTTGGATCCTACAGTAATAATTTTTAGATTTTTTCCTTCTGCTATTATTTTATCAAAGAAAGATCTTGCCTTTTTTACTATGTTTGAATTAAACCCTCCGCATAAACCTCTATCAGCGGTTAATACAGCACATAAATGAACTTTATCGTTACCTGTGCCCGCTAGTAGCTTAGGTGCATTTTCCTTATCTGTTATGTTATTTGATAAATTTAATATTATGTTGTTCATTTTTTCTGAATAAGGTCTTCCTTTTTCTGCATTTTCTTGGGCTTTTCTTAATTTTGCAGCTGCTACCATTTTCATAGCCTTTGTAATTTTTTGCGTTGATTTAATACTTTTAATTCTTTTTCTAAGATCAGCTAAACTTGGCATATATTAAGATTTAAAATTTTTTTTCAATTCTCCGATTATTTTTGCAAGTAATTTTTCAGTTTCTTCTTCTAGTTTTCCAGTTTTATTAATTGTATTTAAAATTTCAGGATTCTCAGAATTACATTTAGCTAAAATTTTATTTTCAAATTCACTTATATCTTTTAATTCAATATCGTCTAAATAACCCTTAACACCACAAAATACGCTAACTACTTGTTCGGCTACAGACATTGGTGAATATTGCTTTTGTTTTAATAATTCGGTTAATTTTGACCCTCTATTCAATAATTTTTGAGTAGAAGCATCCAAATCTGAACCAAACTGTGCAAAAGCTGCCATTTCTCGGTATTGAGCAAGCTCTAATTTTATTGATCCTGCAACTTTCTTCATTGCTTTTGTTTGCGCTGCTGAACCAACTCTTGAAACAGACAAACCAACATTCACAGCTGGTCTAATTCCTTGGTTAAATAACTCTGTTTCAAGAAAAATTTGACCATCAGTAATTGAAATAACATTTGTTGGAATATAAGCTGACACATCTCCAGCCTGAGTCTCAATAATTGGTAAAGCAGTTAAAGATCCACCACCGTTTTCATCATTTAATTTTGCAGCTCTCTCTAACAATCTACTATGTAAATAAAAAACATCTCCAGGATAAGCTTCTCGTCCTGGTGGTCTTCTTAATAAAAGTGACATTTGTCTATAAGCTACAGCCTGTTTAGACAAATCATCATAAATAATTAAAGCATGCATGCCATTATCTCTAAAATATTCACCAATTGTACATCCAGTATATGGAGCAAGAAATTGTAATGGCGCAGGGTCTGAAGCTGTTGCGGAAACAATAGTTGTATATTCCATAGCCCCAGCATCTTCTAAAGTTTTTACAATTTGAGCAACCGTAGATCTTTTTTGACCGATAGCTACATATATACAATACAATTTTTGTTTCTCATCTCCTGACTGATTAATTTCTTTTTGATTAATAATTGTGTCAACAGCAACTGCAGTTTTTCCAGTTTGTCTATCTCCAATAATTAATTCACGTTGACCTCTTCCAATTGGAATCAAACTATCAATTGCTTTCAATCCAGTCTGCACTGGTTCTGATACTGATCTTCTTGGAATAATACCGGGTGCCTTAACTTCAACTCTGTTTCTTTTTAATTCTTTATCTAATACATCTTTTCCATCTATTGGATTTCCTAACCCATCAACAACTCTCCCTAATAATTCTTTGCCAACAGGCACATCAACAATTGAACCTGTTCTTTTAACAGTATCGCCTTCTTTAATAGCTTTATCGTCACCAAAAATTACAACACCAACATTATCTTTTTCTAAATTTAAAGCCATGCCTTTTGAGCCATCAGAAAATTCAACCATTTCTCCAGCTTGGACATTATCTAGTCCATAAATTCTAGCTATTCCATCTCCAACAGATAAAACTTGTCCTACTTCTGAAATTTCTGCTTTATCTCCAAATTTTTTTATTTGTTCTTTTAATATTTTTGTAACTTCCGAAGGATTTATGTCCATTTATGCCTCGATCATTTTACTTTCGATTTGCTGTAATTTATTTTTGATTGATGTATCTATCATAACACTTCCCACTTGAATAATCAATCCACCAATTAAACTCGGATCGTGTTTATAATTTAATTTAACATTTGAACCAAAGTTTTGGGTAAGCTCGTTTTTAATATTATCTATTTCACTATCGTTAAGTTCTTTAGCTGCAATTAATTTTGCAACAACTTCTCCACGATTTTTTGAACAAATTAATGTAAAATCTTTTAAGATTTTATCTAAATAAAATAGTCTTCTTTTTAAAATTAAAAAACATAAAAATTTTTTTAACAAATTATTAAACTCAAATTTTTCAGAAATTATACTTATAATGTTCAATTGATCTTCTTGTTTATTTGTGGGATCCTTAATTAATAAATTGAAATCATTACTCTCCGATATTAATTTTATTAATGCTACAACCTGATCTTCAATTTTATTCAAGGATTTACTTTCGTTAGCTAGTTCATATAGGGCTTGAGAATAGCTATTAACAGCTGATATTGAATAACTGTTTTTGTTGCTCAATTTTCTATCCTTGTTAAATCTTGAAGATTTATAAAAATTTTTCGTTAATTAACATATGAATATAGTCTCTTCAAGCGACACATTTGTCAATAACCGTGATTTTACTTAATTAATTAAAGCTTATTGGATCAACATCAACTGTCAGTTTTATTCTTGATGAAAATTGGAAATCTTTTAAAGCTTTTCGAAGTGTTTTTTGAACCATAGGCATTCTTTTCGATCTGATTAAAAGTCTGACTCTATAATTTTTCTTGATTTTATAAATAAGTGCATTAACTGGACCTAAAATTTTAGCTTGTATATTTTTCTGAAGATGAATTTTTAAATTATAGGCTTCCTTTTCCAATTTTTTTTCATTTTTTCCGTTTAATATTAAACATATAAATCTTTCATAAGGAGGAAGTTTGTTTCTTTTTCTAAGTTCTAATTCCTTTTCAAGAAATATAAATGGATCAGTATTTGTAATATTAGAAATATTGTTATCTTTTAAATTGTAAGTTTGAAAATAAACTGTGGCAGGTTTTCCTGTTCGTCCTGCTCTTCCAGAAAGTTGATGATATAATTGCAAATTTTTTTCAGCTGCTCTTAAATCATGTCCCTGTAAAGTTAAATCTGAGTCGATAACTACTATGCAGTTTAGATTTGGAAAATGAAATCCTTTTGAGATTAATTGCGTACCAATCAATATCTTAATTTCATTATTTATTATCTTTTCTAAAAGTTTCAAAGATGATTTTTTGTTCATTGTATCACTGGAAAAAATAAGTGATTTGAATTGAGGAAATATTTTTTTTACTTCTTCCGAAATTCTTTCTACCCCTGGACCACTAAATGTAAATTCACATTTTCTATTTTTATCACATTTTCTATCTAATGCTTCTTTATGTCCACAATAATGACATAAAAGATTTTTTTTTTGTTTATGATAAACTAGATTAATAGAACAATTTGGGCATGAAAAAACTTTCAAACAATTTTTACAAAGTACATACGGTGAAAAACCTCTTCTGTTTAAGAAAAAAAGTACTTGATCACCATTGCTCAGATGAAAATTTACTTTCTCTATAGTTTTGGATGATATCCATGAATTTTTATATAATTTAAATTTATTTAAATCTATCATTTCATGATTAGGTAATTTTGCATCTTTAAATCTTTTTAATAATCTCGAATAAGAAAATTTTTGTTTTTTTATATTTTCGTATGTTTCTATTGATGGAACTGCAGTTACTAGATTAATAGGAATATTTTCAAAAGATGCTCTAGATATCGACATATCTCTTGCATTATAAATTACACCTTCATTTTGTTTATAAGACTGATCATGTTCTTCATCAACAACTATTAAACCGAGATTATTAAATGGTAGAAATAGAGCTGATCTGGCACCAATTACAGTTTTGATTTTGTTTGAAGAAATTCCACTCCAAATAATTTTTTTTCTCTTTTTTGTTATACCCGAATGCCAAATGGCAGCAGGGAAACCAAAAAAATTTTCAAATTTTTTTTTAAATTCACCTGTTAAACCAATTTCAGGCAACAATATTAAACATTGATAACCTTGTTCAATTTTTTTCTTTATGGAATTAAAGTATACAATTGTTTTACCTGAACCAGTTGTGCCCTGAAGAACATGTACTCTAAATTTTTTATCATTTTTTAAAATTTCCTTTAAACTATTAGATTGTTCATTAGAAAGGCTTATTCTACTTGTTTTTTTTGATGTTTGATATTCTTCATAATCTTTATCTTTAAAATTTTCGATTGCTTCGCCACTTAGTAAATGCAATTTTAATGACATGCCCCTTGGAATAATATTGTACTCCGAAAACCAATTAAAAAACTTAATTGTATTTTCATTCATAGATTGAATATCTAATTTTTTTAAAACTTTTTTTATTTGAAAATTTTTATATTTTTTTTCTTCAAAATGATCCCAGATTACTCCTGTCATCGTTCTTTTTCCAAATGGAACATTGACATAATCACCTATTTTTAACTCTAAGTTTGAAGATTCATAAGTAAAAGGATGATCAAATATATTTGGTAATAGAACAGGAATTTTCATATTTGAATATGAAAATATATTACGAATGAATTGGTCTTTTATCTACCGATAATGCTGCTTCTTTTATAGCCTCAGAAAAAGTAGGATGAGCATGACAAGTTCTTGCGATATCCTCAGAACTGGCACCAAATTCCATTGCTAATGCCATTTCTGCAATCATTTCTCCAGCATGGGTTCCTATTATATGAACTCCTAAAACTTTATCTGTCTTTTCTTCTACAAGAATTTTAACAAATCCTTCTGGTTCATTAATTGCTTTGGCTCTTGAATTAGCCATAAAAGGAAATTTTCCTATTTTATATGCATGATTCATATCTTTTAATTGTTCTTCAGTTTTTCCAATTGATGCAACTTCTGGCGAAGTATATACAACTCCTGGAATAACATCATAATTCACATGACCTGACTGACCAGAAATTAATTCAGCTACAGCTATTCCTTCTTCTTCTGCTTTATGTGCAAGCATTGGTCCATCAATAACATCTCCTATTGCATAAACATTGGGAATATTTGTTTCAAAGTTTTTATTTACTTTTATTTTATTTTTTTTATCTAATTCAACGCCTATTTTTTCTAAATTTAGATTTTTAGTATAAGGTTTTCTGCCAACCGATATTAAAACTACATCACTTTCAAAAACTATTTGCTTTCCATCTTTATCAGTTGTATTTATTACTACTCCTTTGTTATCTTTCTTAATAGAATCTACTTTTGTTTGTAGATGAAAGTTTAATCCCTGTTTTTTCAAAATGTTCATAAACTCTTTAGAAATTTCTTTGTCCATTCCAGGAGTAATATGGTCCAAGAACTCAACTACATGGACCTCTGCTCCTAGTCTTGACCAAACTGATCCTAATTCTAATCCAATATAACCACCGCCAACAACAACCATTTTTTTCGGTACAAATGATAAAGATAAAGCGCCAGCTGAAGACAGTATTTTTTCTTCATCAAATTCAATTCCAGGCAATGCCACTGGTTCGGAACCAGTACTAATTATAGTTTTTTCAGTTTCAATAATTGTTTCTTTATTATTTTGATCTAAAATTGAAATTTGGTTAACAGATTTAAATTTTCCAATACCTTTAAAATAAGTTACTTTGTTTTTTTTAAATAAAAATTCAATTCCTTTTGTTAAAGTAATCACAACTTTATCCTTATTTTGCATCATTTTTGGGAGATTTAGCGTTACATCTCCTACTTCAATACCGATTTTTGCAAAATTTTTTGCTTTGTGAAAATACTCTGAAAGGTTAAGTAAGCTTTTTGAAGGTATACAACCAATATTTAAACATGTTCCTCCTAGAGCTCCACGTGATTCGATGCATGCCGTCTTAATTCCCAATTGTGCCAGTCTAATTGCACAAACATATCCTCCTGGACCTCCTCCTATTACGGTTACTTGAAATTTATCTGACATTTAAATATCTAAAAATAATCTTCTTGGATCCTCAAGATTTTCTTTTACTAATTTAAGGAAAGAAACTGAATCTTTACCATCAATTATTCTATGATCATAAGATAAGGCTAAATACATAATTGGTCTAACTTTAATTTCTCCATCTACTACAGCTGGTCTTTCAACAATATTATGCATACCTAATACAGCGGATTGCGGAGGATTTAGTATAGGAGTCGATAACATTGAACCATAAACTCCTCCATTGCTTATAGTAAATGTTCCACCTTGAAGGTCTTCAATTATCAATTTTCCACTTCTAGCTTTTTCTGAAATGGATTTAATATTTTTCTCAATTTCAGCAAATGATAATTCATCTGCATTTCTTAATACAGGAACTACTAAACCTTTTTCAGTTCCTACTGCAAAACTAATATTATAATAATTTTTATAAATAATTTCTTGACCATCAACTTCAGCATTTATTGCTGGAAAAGATTTTAAACCAAGTACACATGCCTTTACAAAAAAAGACATGAAACCAAGCTTAATTCCAAATCTATTTTGAAAATCCTCTTGGTTTTCTTTTCGCATTGTAATGATATTGCTCATATCAACTTCATTAAAAGTTGTAAGCATAGCTGCATTTTCTTGTGCCTCTTTTAGTCTTTTTGCAATAGTCTGCCTCAATCTAGTCATCTTAATTCTTTCTTCTTGACCATATTGAATTTTTCTTTCCGATGGTTTTGGTATAGTTCCCATCATACTAATTAAGTCACCTTTCAATATACGGCCATCTTTCCCTGTGCCTTGAACCAAATCTAAATTTATTTTATTTTCGTCTACAATTTTTCTTACTGCAGGTGATAAAGTCTGTTTATTGGAATGTTTATTTTTTTGCACAATTTCATTTGTTAAAACCAACGGTTGTTCAACAGAA
>CAJWKX010000024.1 GCA_913043015.1 uncultured Candidatus Pelagibacter sp.
GCAATAATCACCAGGCTCATAGGGTATATATTCAATAAAGTTTTTTGTAAATAGTTAAATTGTCTAAGAAGTTATAGAAATTAATATTTTTAATGGAAGTAACAAATATTGAAATTATAGCCTCGACAAGGCCAACACTATCGCAGGTAATTTGGTCGGCATTTATAACCATACTTTTAAGCTTAAAAAGTTATTAGTTTAAATCTGAAAAATTTATCAGTCTAACATTTTTTTGTTTTAAAAAATTACTAAATTCATTACTTAACAAAAAATCTTTTTCATAAAACCTGTTTTTACTAATGTAAAAACTATTGTAGCTTACTTCCTTTTGAAATTTAATTTTATCTATTACTTGATTAGCCGGATGTACGCAAAACTCAATTGTTTTATTTAGATTTATTTTATCTAAATACAGAAAGAGCTCATCCTTTTTAAGTTTACCAGAGTTTAAAATACCAAAAAAATATTCTGGAGATATTAAACTGTTTTTTATTTTCGTATTGCAAATATTAATAATCAAATGTTTTAGATAATTTAAAGACATAATTTTATAAAACATATCTTTAAAGTAAGTTTTTAATATAATTTTTTCATTTACAAATCTTATTTTATTAATTTTAAACTCTTTACCCAAGACGGTTATAATTTTGAATAACCAAGGAGAATGGTGAATATGTTCATGGCTATCAAAGTGAGACAATTTAATTCCATCACTTAAAACCTTTTTGATTTGATCCTTTAGTTCTTCATATACCGCATTTTTTAAATTATTATTTGATCTATAAAAATTTAGCAAAAAATACTTTCTAGCAGATATTTTAAATTCATTATTTTTATCACATATTATATTTGTGTTGTTTTTGTTTAATGCTTTACCTTCTGTTAAATTCAGATGTAATCCATAAAAGTTGTTTGGAAACTTATTAATAACATTCTCTAATGCATGGTTGTAAAATTTACCATTTGCAATTATAGAGGATGAGGTTGCAACTCCTTTATCCAAACATTTTCGTATACTCAAATTTATCTCTTCCGAGATACCTAGATCATCACAAGAAATTATTAATTTTTTCATCAATTTACTTATAATAAATACAAATCTTAATTAATTCAAAAAGAGTTTCAAAATTTCTTTTGAAATCAAAAAAACTAATATTTGAAATCTTCGCAACATTGAAGATGGTTTTTAATGATAAAATTTTTTTTTTTTTTAAAATAAATAACAAAATTAATTCTAAATCAAAAAAAAATCTTTTTGATACGAACTTAATTCTTGAAAAATTTTTTGGTTTGATAAAACCCTTCAGTCCAGCCTGTGTATCTCGAATATTCATTTTAAACCAGGCTCTTAAAAAGTTATTTATTAATACTCCAAAGTAACTCCTGCTCAGTTGATAAAAATTTGATTTATTTTTTTCGAATCTACTGCCAGGCAATCTTCTGTTAATAATGACCATATCATTTTTTTTTAAATTTTTTATTATGTCAGGTATTGAATCAAAATATGGAAGGTCGCAATCAATTAGTATCACATGATTATATTTACAGATTTTAATCCCTCTAATTAGTGAAAAAGACTTTCCGGTATTTTTGGAATTTTTTAACACTTTCAATTTAGGTAATTTATTTTTTAATTCATTCAGCCGCAAACAAGTCTTGTCAGAGCTAAAATCATCAATTAAAATTGTTTCAAATTTTATTTTTAAAATTTTTAATTTTTTATATAGTCTTAAAATGTTTTTTTTGACATATTTTTCACAGTTGTAGCATGGTATAATAAAAGAAATATTCATGATCAATAATGGTTATCGTACATCGCAAACCTAGACACTTTTAAATTTTATTTAAAAAATCATTAAATTATAATTTTGTAAAGAAAAAGTTCAGCTGAGTTATTACATTTCTCGCAAATTGATAATAAAAATTGATTTGATATTGGATATTTTGAAATTACATATTCTGCTCCTAGAAAATTAGCTTCACGAAAATCTATTTTAATTACTTTTGGATCTCCCACAAAAGTGTAAACTCTACCTCCCCAATCATCGTAATATTTTTTCGTTTTAGGATTATAATCTAATTGTTTTTCAATTATTTTTCTGAATTTTAATTTATAACTTAGAGGATATAAACTATGATAGCCGTCAATGACACTAATATCATTCACGACAGCTGCCATCGGATCTAAACCGATTGATATAGTTCTTGAATCACCAACTAAAGATTTAATATATTTGTAGTTTTCGTAATCATAATAACCTTTAAAAGTGTATAAGCTTTTAGAACTTTGTTTAGGATATTGTGCTTTATCTTCTTTAAATTTAATGATGTCCTTAATTAACAAACTATATTTTTGATCATGAAAAGATTTTCTAAGCTGACTTTTTTCTGCAACAGTTAAATTGTTAAAAGATATGAAATGTTTACCTAGCGGAATCATAGATACTCTTATTTGAGCTGTAATAAGAGAAAAAAATATTATTGGATAAATTAAATATTTAGTTCTCTTTATCATTAGTATTGGAGTGACAACAAATAGTAATCCATATAATACAGGAAGTGTGCGGAAAATGTATCTCCAATGTATTGTTTTAAATAATCCCTCTTTAGAATTTCTTATAGAATTTACAAATTCTAAATCTAATATAAAACCAACTGATATTATTAAAAAAATAAGCAGGAGCAGAAGATAAGATATTCTATTTTTAGAAAATAAACTTATTAAAGTTATAAAAAATTGGTAACAAGTAAATGGCAGATAATGAAAAAAATAAGAATTACCTATAATTGTTGGAATTGAAAAAAAACCATTCATCAAACTTTTAAAATTTGTGATTAAATCAGGTGCTTTTATAAAATATGAAGTTCTGAAAGATGGTTCAGAAAATAATTGAGTATAGATCAAGTTTAAATTTGATAAAAAAATAAAAAAAATTAACACGAAAGAGATTTTGAAAAAAAGTTTAAAATTATATTTTTGATATTTTGGGCACAAGATCAAAGATGTAAAAAAAAGAACTGGTATTATGGACATATGTAATGGTAAATCAAAGTTAAGTCCAATAAGTGCAAGAAGACAATAATGTTTCAAACTAAGATTTTTATTTTTTGTGACAAGATAAATTAGGTAGGGGAAAACAGCTATTCCCACACCAAAATGAGTTTTTGCATCTATATAAGAAGCAAACAGACAAGCTATTAAAGCTGAATTAAAGAGTGAACAGTTTAACCTTCTAGATAATTTAAAAAAACAAGTATATGCAATTAATTTGATAAGTATATCTGTTAACCAGTATGCAGTTTCTGTTTCGAAGAATGCATATAGTAATTTTTGTGGTTGTAATATTCCTTTCAAAAAATACCATTTAATTTCTCCTGCTAAAAAAAGATTTATACTTTCAATATCGCCTCTATAAATTCTTCCAATAATGTGATTATAAACAATTTCACTATCCAAAAGATCATGCGGATTTAAGATTAGTTGTCCTACCCAAAAATATGGTATCAAGTAAAATAAAGAAAGAATAAACAGAAAAATTAAATGAACATTAAATTCTTCCTTTTTAATATAAAAATAACTCATTTTTCATATGAATGTTATATTGATTTTTTTTTATTTATATAACACTTCCCTTAATCTACTTTCTAAAGCCAATAAAATAAAACAAAGTTCTTATACTATAAAACGGGCTTGCTATATATGTAAATTATCATACTATAATATATTGAAGAAATAACAAAGTCGTGATGGCAACATAACTGAAAATTTGATTCAAAACCAAACATTATATTTTTTTCATGGCAAAAGTATTGTTAATTAATCCTTCTTATGACGCTAGCTACGGAGGAACCAAGGTTAAAGTGGTCAATCCTATTTATCCTACGCTGGGTCTTTCCACAATTGCAGCTACTGCTTTGCAAAAGGGACATAAAGTCGAAATACTAGACCTTTCGTGGCGACCCTATGACTTTGAATTAATTCGTAACCGAGTACTTCAAACTAAACCTGATATTGTCGGTATCACCGCAACAACTCCTTTTATGAATCAGTTGCGTGACATAAGTGTTTTGATAAAAGATATTTCTAAAAATATTTTAGTTATTGGTGGAGGACCTCACCCAAGCGCACTGCCTGAGGAAACGTTGCATGAAACTATGCTCGACGCTGTGCTTATTGGTGAAGCCGATTATTCTTTCTGCGATATTTGTGATGGTTATCCTTTATCTGATATTTTAGGCATTTTCTATCGAGATGATGATCAAATCTTTTCCACAAAGCAACGCCCGCTTATAACAAATCTTGATGAATTGCCAATGCCAGCTTGGCACCTTTATAATATCACTGACTATCACAAAATATCACGCCTTCTTTGCAAAAGACTTCCGATGACCACAGCTGAATTTTCACGTGGTTGTGTATACCGTTGTGATTTTTGTGCTAGCAAAATTACGATGAGTCTCGGCTATCGAAAAAAGTCACCAGAACGCTGTGCAGAAGAAGTACAACATTTGTACGACCTTGGGTATCGTGAATTCATGTTAGCTGATGATATCTTCACTTCTGACCAGAAATGGGCAAAGCAAGTTTGCGATGCGATTTATCGCAAGAACGTTGACATAGTTTGGACATGCACTAACGGCATTCGGGTGGAAAGTGCTGACGATAGCCTTTTCAAATCTTTAAAACAATCAAAATGTTATCGTGTTTCTTTTGGATTTGAGTCAGGTAATGACGAAGTATTAAAGGCATTTGGCAAAGGTGGTCGCGCTACCGTAGAACAGGCGAGAAAAGCTGTTAAAATGGCTAGAGATGCCGGCATAGATAGTAACGGTTATTTTATGGTTGGACTTTCGACCGATACAGAAAAAACTATGCAGGAAACAATCGAATTTGCACGCACAATTCCTGTGGACATGATAAAATGTAGTATCTGTATCGCTTTTCCAGGTACCAAAATGTTTAATGATTACATTGACAAAGGACTTGTTCGTTCATTCGATTGGGATGAATACATGATCTACACCGCTAAGAATTTATTTACTCATGAAAATCTGAGCTTTGACGTTATACAGCGTTATATGAAAAAATTTTTTATTCGCTGTATACTATTTAATCCCAGTTTTATTATACGTCGTATTATCAGAGGAATTCGTACTGGAGAATTTTTTTGGGATGCATATTACGCAATAAAGTTTTACCTATTACCAACTACGGGCAATGAGACTAAATCTAATTATTACGCCAAAGAACGCTGGCCACAATATGATTTCAAAAATCGTCCACCCAAACCTGCGCATTATCAAATTGCAAGAAAAAGCCAGCCCAAAGTGAAGAAAAAGTTGAATATAGAAATGCAAAGATAAAACAAAAAATTTGATAAATTACGGCCTCCTAATTATATTAAAGTCTATATATTTTAAAGTATTTTAAGAGCCAAATTGATCTTAGATAATACTCTTTATAAGATTTTTTAACCAAGCTTTTTAAATTTTCGGTGCTTAGATTTTTATGCTTAAACACTAATTGCCATTGTGTAAAATCTTCAAATTTTTTTGTTAAAATTTTATTTTTGTATTCTGTATCATAGATTGGGGTTCCAGGATACGGTGTGAAAATACTGAACTGAGAATAAGTTGCGTTAATTTGTTTTGAAAAATTAAGAGTATCTAAACAACTTTTATAATTATCTGTTGGCATTCCATAAATGAACATAGTTTTTACTTTGATTCCAATTTTTTCAATTGCTTTTACCAAATCTAGCTCTTTCTCTTTTTTGATTGAAAATCTTTTACAGTCTTTTAACACTTCCTCTGATGAGGACTCAATGCCTACTTCTACATATCTCAATCCTGCAGAATATAATATTTTGGCAAGATGTAAATTTAAATTATTAAGATGAGTTTCAATTCCAAATTTTATTTTTAAATCTCTTTTTTTCAACTCATTACATAGCTCTTCTGTTTGTGGATTATTGATAGAGAAAACTGGATCTCTAAATAAAAAACTATTAATATTATATTTTTCTTTCCATAATTTTATTTCTGAAATTATATTTTTAACCGACCTCCTTCTAACTGTTCTTCCTTGTTGAGTGGGATATGTGCAATAATTAAAGCAAGAGTAAGGACAACCTCTTGAGGCTAAAATAGGAATTGTTTTTCCAAATTTATTTATAAAAAAAGCTTTTGGTCCGCCTGAATTAAAAAATGTTTCCCAAGAAGGAAAAGGTAATTCGTCAAGGTTTTTACCCGATGCACTTTTTAGTATCCCTCTTTTTTTTTCTTTAATTAGGCTATTAATATCTTCTCTTAATAAAAAAAATTCTGGTTCTCCAGAAATAACAAAATCAGATTCTTTCAAATATAAATTCGGAACTGTCGTGCAGAAAGATCCAATTACCCCAGTATAAATTTTTTTTTCTTTTAATTTTTTTAAAACTTGTAATTCAGTTTCATGACAAACAATAGATGACGTAACTAAACACAAATCAGCACTATTTACTAAATTTATGTCGTTTTCGTAAAATACATCGTAGCCTTTTTTTTTTAGAACTGATATTGAGTATGCTACATAAAGGGGTGGATATTGAATAAGTTTTTTAACAAAATATGATAAGATTAAATTAAAAAAATTATCACCAAATTCATTTGAAGTACCATAGCCTCCCGCTTGATCTTTGTTTATTTTTGAATTACTTTTTTTATATGGATCTAAAATAATTATCTTCATTATAATTTAAATTCAGTTTGAATTATATCATAGTCATTTTTATTAATATGATTTAAAAAATCTGAATCTTCAAACTTCTGAAGATAATAAGATTTGTAAAAAAAATTTTTAATAAATGAAGGAAATAATTTAAAATATTTTGAGGGTATTGATACTATAACCTTTCTTTTGTTTCTATTATTTATTTCATTTACAATTTCATAAAAAGAAATTTTTTTATTTCCACAAATTATTATCTTTCTCTTATTCTCTTTTTTATTTAATGAAATTTCTAAAATTTTTTCCGCCAAAAATGAACAATTGATTGGATAAAAATAATTACCTGGATTAAATACTGGCACAAAAGGTATTTTGCTAGACAAAATATTTTCAAGGTCACTATATGAACCCTTGGTCTTATCTAAAATTATATCTGGGTAAATTGAAACAATTTTTCCTTTGTTAAATATAATTTTTTCAGAATTTTTTTTTGATAAACTGTATTTATCTATTGAATTTTTAAATATCCTTGTAGAACTGATATTTATAAAAGTACTATGTTCATTTAGTTTAAATAAAGATTCTTGAAACAAAATAGGAAAGCAACTATTGAAATAAAATTCTTCATGATTTTTGGGTTTCAATGAAGCCGCACAATTAATGATTGTGTCAACATGCTTGTTTGAAGTCAAAAATTCATTTACATGTTTAGAATAAAAACTTTTCAAATTCCTGTCCATTTCGGTAGGTCTTGGAATTTTAAATTTAATGAATTTAATTTTTTTTTTTTCAAGTAATTTAGTTAATTGGCTTCCCAGATGTCCTGAAGAGCCTGTAACACAAAACAGTCTTTGATTTAATTGATAATTCATATTCTTTAATTAATATATTAAATTACTGTATTAATAAGAAAAGCTACAGCCTGATTGTGATCAGATTGTGATAAGAATTACTCTAGCATCCAAAAATGGTGGGTGTGATAAGAATTGAACTTATGACCTCTACGATGTCAACAAAGCGTCCCGAATAAAATCGATCGCACATGGCATAATTCTAAACGATTTTCCTTTAACGAGAAAGAAAAGATGTAGTGAACAAGAGCGGGGTATCGCATTTATTGGGTGCCGCATGGGTGCCGCAAGGTAAATGTTTCCCATTTGTACAATGAGACACGCTCGATGACATGAGTTTGTTTTCTGCTTCTGATAAATAGTGAAAGGAAAATAAAAATGGAAGAAATAAAGCTTAAGAAAAAAATAAAAGATACTAGAGTTCACTTGAGCGACAAATTATGTAGAGGTTTGCCGATCAAGGACAGACCATATTCAGAAGGCGACGATACTGTAATTGGTTTGAGGATATACGTTTTCCCAGGCGGCTCTAAAATCTTTTGGTTCAATTATACCGAACGAGATACCAGGAAAAAATATAAAGAGCGGTTAGGAAATTTTCCTACTATCAATTGTGTGCAGGCAAGAAATAGAGCGAAGGTTATCGCTGGCGATGTAATGCAAGGTAAATCATCTTCACAGATAAGAAGGGATCGACAAACTGAATTATCTGTTAAAGAATTGATGGAAGAGTTTGTTAAGGCAAAATTAAAGCTGCCAAAATATAAACCTTCTACACAAAAGCGGTGGGGACATTTCAACAATGCCTGGATATATAAAAAGACCGAAGATAAGGAAATCCGTACAATGTTTGCAAAGTCTAAAATAGACATTGGCGACAAAAAGCTGTCGCAGGTTAATAAAGATAATCTGCAAGAGTTTCACAGGTTTGTTGGCTCGAAGTCTCAAAGCGCTGCCAATACTTTGATCGAAATGTTGAGTGTTATTTTAAATCATGCAGTTGAAAAAGATTACATTTCCGAAAACCCTGTTAAATTTAAGACAGAGGATTTGTTTTTGAAGCGCGAAGATAATCGCCGCCTAACTCGAACACAAATGGATTCTGTGTTGGATCGTACTCGTAAATATGATGAGAGAAGTAAATCCAATCCAAGACTTAATCTTGATTATTACAAAGAAAAAAGATTATCCGTAGTTCCGTGTTGTGTGATTGCTTTTGCATTATCAACACCGCGAAGATATCGCAGCGAAGGCGCTGCTTTATGTTGGGACCAAATATCCTTCCATGAAAAAAAAATCTTTTTTGGAGACAGTAAAGTCGGACAGAAAGAATATAAGCTAGGACCTAAAGCGTTGAAGCTACTAAAAGCGATTAGAAATGAGCGGTTTAATAAAGGCAGCCCATTTATTTATAATGATGAAAGAAGTAAATACGTTTTTCCATCTGCCAATTTTGGCAAGATAAATAATATGGGGAAGAAAAATACAAAACCCTACGTTTGGAATATTAGAAAGACTTGGGCGTCAATTTTAAAGTCTTTAAATATTAAATATATTCCCATGTACAACTGTCGCCATTCCGTTTTGACCGATGCATTGAGTAAAACTAAAAGCATTCCTATTGTTGGGGAGATGGCAGGACACAGTAAGAAATCGGGCTACAAACAAACATTAAGGTATGCCCAAATTCTAGACAAAGATGTTGAGAAAGCATTGCTGCTTATCGACGGGGAAGAACAAGAAGAACCAAAAGTCTTAAAGATTAAGGAAGCAGTTTAACAAATGGAAATTGTTGCCCGTGTAGTGTAAATTAGCTGCATGGGCAAACTCGATCAACTTGATCCGAACAGTTGGGCTGACACCATCGAATGGTGCAAACAGTATGGTGTAAAATCTAAAGATGTTTTCGATTGGGTATCTAAACGCTTAATAAATAAAACTGATCCGCGGACATTGGAAATTGGTTGTTTGGTTTATGATAAGTTGGAACTGAATAAAAGAAAGAAAAAATCGCGACGTCTTCCAACAAGAGCCGTTATTTTACATTTAAGAGACGAAATAGAAAGTATTAGTAAAAGGAAATTAACTGATTTACAATTATATCGAGTTGGCAATAAAGCTTTAGAAAGAACACCGAAGTTTTTGTTTTGGGATAAAGAATTCCGAAAAAAATTATTTGAGTAAAGGGACTTTAGCTCATCAGTAGAGCGCTGCATTGACATTGCAGAGGTAGTAAGGGCAGCACTTACAAGTCCCACCAAATAGTTTCCCATTTGCCAATTGAGATACACCCACAACATTGACCGCAACTTTCCGCATGCTACAACGCCAATATGAATTCAGGACAAATAAAATTATTGGAAACTAGAAAATTCTTACGAGAAAAAGAAGTTTCAGATATTTATGGAATTAATCGAAATACCTTACGAAGACAAAGATGGGGAGATTATGGGATTCCATTCCAAGTCTTCAACAGAAAAAAAGGAACTAATAGAGGTGGGACAATTCTATATTTAATAGATGACATTGAAGCAGCAATGCAAAAGAAGATTCCAACGAGGAAGCTATGATCGTAAGTAAAAACATTCGTCGTGGCGATCGAGAGTTAGGTT
>CAJWKX010000025.1 GCA_913043015.1 uncultured Candidatus Pelagibacter sp.
TTTTGGTATTCAAGTTCTGGACTTATACAAGCTAAGAGATCAGGATACACTCTGTACAATAAAGCATTTTATCTTGCAAACAACAGCTTGTACATAGAGGATGATACCAAGCGAGAGGAACAATTAAATAAAGCTTCTGAATTATTTATAAAATCAAGAGAAGAGATTAAAGAAGAAGAATGGAAATGGTTAGTTGATGACGGAGAAGCCTGGGTAGCATATTACAGGAAAGATTATGACAGTGCTAAAAAAGGTTTTGAAACAGTTATAAAAAAACAAGAAAAAGCTTATTTATCATTTAGAGGACTTTCCTATGTTGCTGCAGCTCAAGAGAAATGGGAAGAATCAGGAAAAAATCTTTATAAATCATTAACATTGGCACCTTACCAAGGAGCAGGAATATATACTTACGTCACAACAAAACTTATTGAAAATGAAAAATTTGAAAATGCTAAAGAGATATTGGAATTTGGAGAAAAAGTTTATCCATATTCAGGAGATATACAATATCTTCTAGCAAAAACTTATTTAGGGTTGAAAGATAAAGAAAAGGCAACTAAAAAAGCAGTTATAGCTGCTTCATTAGCGCCTGCATATATTGATCCGGTCTATGATGACCTTGGTATAGATGAGAAAAAATCTATAGGTGCCTATTATAGCATGGGATGGGGAACGTATTTTGCAAAAAATAATGAACAAGCAATAAAAAGATTTGATCAATATCTAAAAAATGGTGGAAAAGCAAAAAATGCCGAAAGAGGAAGAGCTTTTGCGTTGTTTAGATTAGGAAAAGATGATGAAGCAAAACCGATTCTTGAAAGTATGATTAAATTGGAAGATGAAAAAAAATTATTAGCAATAACTGAAGTAGTACCAATACCAGGCACTGATAGACAATGGACCGTTGTATACGATTCAAGATCTACTTTAGGATGGTTACACTATAGAAATGAAGAATACGACAAAGCAACAAAATATTTTACTGAAACATTAGACAAATATCCTTTCTTAATCGATGCGCTTACTGGCATGGGTTACGTTAAATTAAAACAAAACGATAAAAAAGCTGCAGAAAAATTCTTTGTAGATGCACTTAAATTGTCGCCATATTATCCTGATGCTATAGCAGGCTATAATCAAGCAACTGATAAAAAATCAGACACTTAACAGTTTTAAATTTAATGAATCCAAATACTAAGTGGTCTTTAAAAAAAGACGCTTATATTGAATTAGATCCTGACGGAAGTTCAGGAGTTTTAATAGATACTAATACAGCTAATTATTGTTCTTGCAATAAAAATGCTTTATTGATTTTAAAAAAATTAAAAAAAGGCAAAACAACAATTTCTACCTTAACCAAAGAAATTATAAAAAAAAATTCTGTAAGTTTATCAGTGGCTAGAAAAGATGTTTCTGATTTTTTGATAAAATTAAAAAATATGAATTTAATTAATGAATAAAAATAACGAAATAAGAGTTGCAATAACAGGTTTTGGTGGTTTGGATAATTCTGAACCTGGAACTGCTGTTGCTAGAGCACTTAAACTTGGTTGGGAAGGAAAAATTTCTATTGATGCATTAGGTTATGATCCATGGATGACAGGTGCTTTTTCACCAGGATTAATAGATAATATTCATATTTTACCCCCATTAGTTGAAGGTGATTATGCTTTACTTGAAAGAATAGTTGAAATAAATGAAAAAAGAAAATTTCACGTAATTATTCCGACTTTAGAACTTGAAATTCCAGTTTTATCAAGACTTGAAGAAAGATTAAAAAGTAAAGGCATTAAAATTTTAATTCCTTCATCTGAACACTTAAACATGGTTACAAAAACTGCGTTACCATATTTTTGCTATAGAAATAAAATTCCAACTCCAATTACTCTCCATGTTCCAAATGTAAATGATGTTCCATTCCATGCAAACCAATTTACATATCCGATTATGATAAAAGGTGTAGTAGCGTCAGCAAAAAAAGTTGATAATTGGTCAGATGCTTTATTTTATTCAAGAAAATTTAATTCAAGATGGGGTGGAGGAGCAATTTTGCAAGAGAAGATCGAAGGTGAAGAATTTGATGTCTCTATAGTTGCAAGAGCCAATGAAAGCTGTGCCAGCATTCTTCCAATGAAAAAGCTGGGTGTTAATCAAAAAGGAAAAGGAGTTATTGGATCTCCAGTAAATGATCCTGAATTAATAAAACATTCTATGAAAATATTAAAAAAAATTCACTGGAAAGGACCATTAGAGCTAGAGTTTATTAAATCTAATAACACAAATAAATATATTTTATTAGAAATTAATCCAAGGTTTCCATCATGGATATTACTTTCGCATTTTTCAAATATTAATCAACCTGTAACATTATTAAAAGAAATTTTAAAACCAAATTGTTTAATTAGAAATGTAACTAACATGAAGAAAGCATTTGTTAGAAATATTGAAGAAATTACATTGCCATTTGAAAAAATTAAAAAATTAACATCTCACAAAAGTTTAGAAATTAAACAAAATAGTTTTGAAAAAAAACATTTAGTAAAAAGAAAAATTAATTCTAAAAATTTACCTAATATAGCCATAAGTGCAATTAGCACTTTTGATTATGTTATGCCCGGCGCAGGTTTAGCCAAAGCTATTTCTGAAAGCAATGAAATAGGAAATATCTTTGGATTTGCTTATGGTCCTTATGATACAGGGATAGTTAGAACAGATCTTTTTAATAAAATGTTTTTGTTTAAAGATATTAGTTCAAAAAAAGTTCTTTTAAACAGAATTTTAGAAATAAATAAATCAAATAAAATTGATGTTCTTATTCCTTCATTAGATTCAGAATTAAAAAGTTATATTGAAATTAAAGAAGAACTAAAAAAAAATAATATAATGACTTTACTTCCTACAATTAAAGCATTTAAAAAGTCAAAAGATATTATAGGTATAAATAACCATAAGGGTGAAGTCAGAGAAGGCTTTACAATTCCAAAAACTATAAAATCAGATTCAATTGAAAGTTTAAGGCAAGTTTCCAAATCTATAGGTTATCCTTTTGTTGCAAAAGGTGTAATAAATGATTTTGCAGCAAATCCTATTATTGTTTATAACAAATATCAGATTCCGTTTGTATGGGAGTATTTCGACTCTTCTGGATTTGAATCAGTTATTTCTAAAAAATTTTTTAAAGGTGATGAATTTTCTATTACAGGAGTTTGCGACAGAGAACATAATCTTGTAGGATCTTTAACAATAAAAAAACTTTTGACTTGTGAAAAAGGTAACACATGGGCAGCAAGAAAAATTTCTTTACCAAAGTTACAAAATGAATTTAAAAAAATATTAAAAGAAATAAATTGGGTTGGTCCAGTAGAATTTGAGTTTATTAGGGATAGTTTTGATGAAGAATTTAAATTGATAGAGATCAATTGTCGTTTTCCAGCATGGATAAGTTTTACAAAAGATGTTGGTTATAATTTGCCTTTAACTGCTATTGATTTGGCGCAATCAAAAAAAATTAATAGTTTTTATAAAAATGAGGATTTAATTTTTACTAGAAATTGCTTGGAATTTGATACAGAAATGATTAACTTTGGAAAGTTATTAAAACAACAGTCAATATAAAATGAAAAAAGAAAATTATAAAGCTCCTAGTATTGAATTAATACAAATCAGCACAATTGGCAAACACAGTATATTAAATATGGATACTTCTTCTGTATTTGAAGAAGTTGAAGACGTTGAAAAATTATTAATAGAATATGGTTCGCCACTATTTCTACTTTCAGAAAATAAATTAAGAGAAAAATATAAGTTATTTAAAGAAGCTTTTACAGAGGAAGGAATTGAAACAATAATCGGATATTCATATAAAACAAATTATTTACCTGCATTATGCTCAATATTAAAAGAAGAAGGGGCTTGGGCAGAAGTAGTAGCCGACATGGAATATAAGTTGGCGAGATCGTTAAATGTACCTGGATCAGAAATAATTTTTAATGGATGTTATAAAACCGAAGCAGAATTAAATAAAGCAGTAAGCGAAGGAGCATTGATAAATATAGATAGTTTTGATGAGCTAGAATTATTGGATAAAGTTGCTGGTAGTTTAGGAAAAAAAGCTAGAACAGGTATTAGAGTAAATTTTATCATGGGGAATATATCTTGGACTAAATTTGGTTTTAGCCATGAAACAGGAGAATCAAAAGAAATTCTTGAAAGAATTTCAAAAAAGAAAAATATTAATTTTGAAGCAATCCATAATCATTCAGGCACATTTAATGTTGATCCAAAAATGTATTCAAAATCAACAAGAATAATTATTGAGCTAGCTGAATATGCAAAAAAAATAGGTTTAAATACAAAAATTATTGATATTGGAGGTGGTTTTCCTTCATCTAATAAACTTAAGCCTCAATATGATATTCCCGGAGGCAGCAAATATAATGAAAATACTTTAAAACAATTTTCAAGTGCTGTTATGTATTATTTAAAAAAAGCAAAACACTTATTTAATAATGGAAAACCTATTTTAATGTTAGAACCTGGAAGGGCAATTGTAGACGAGTCAATGCAATTAATCTCAAAAGTAGTATCGAAAAAGAAAAACGCAAATGGTGGTTATAGCGTTGTAATGGACGCGGGGGTGAATATTTTACCAACAGCTTACTGGTATAATTTTGAACCTAAACTAGCAAATAAAATGAATGGTTCGGCAAATGATTTAAATGAAAAAAATAAAACAAATGGTAAAAATTATAATGAATTTGTAAAGATGTATGGACCTTTGTGCATGCAGATAGATTCAATTAACGATGCAGTCTCACTGCCATCAGTTGAAGTTGGTGACACCATTGTTTTTTCTAATGTAGGCGCTTACAATATAACTCAATCAATGCAGTTTATTCAAACAAGACCAGCAGTTCTACTTCTTGGACCAAATGGAAAAGAAGTTATAAGAAAGAAAGAAACGTGGAGCGATATTTTTACTTTAGACATAATACCTAAGAGGTTAGGTAAGTCTAATGGTAGATATTAAAATTTTGCATCGAGCGGTTTTATCGGGAATTGCTCAAATAGCATTTTCAGAAAAAATTTTATCAGGTTATTTAATTTTATTTTCAATATTTGTAATTAGTCCCTTAAGTGCACTTGGTTGTTTAATCGGAACTTTTGTTGGAACAATATTTTTTCATTTATTTAACAATAATTTAAATGATGAGTTATTTAAAAAAGGGCATTATGGCTATGCTTCTGGAATATTAGGAATTATTTTAGGAGGATATTTAGGTTTTAATGAAATTTATTTGGCCATTTTTTTTGTTGCTATTATTTTTTGCTCTATAATAGATATTTATTTAAAAAAATTTTTTGCAAAATTTCAATTACCTTCTCTTGCTACCTCAGCTATTTTAACAGCTTGGATTGTTTATTTTTTAATTTCAAAAAATGGCAAAGATTTTTGGATTTTTGTAGATATTTATCCATTTAAAAACTTAAGTATTTATTTATGTATTTTGGGAGTTTTGCTTTGTTTGTTTATAACAGATAAAAAAGCAACTATTTTAACAGTTATTTTTGCAACGTTGTCAATTTATTTCTCAAAAATTTTTATGAACCTATCAATATATGAAACAACAGGACTTTGGGCATTTACTGTTTCAACATCATCGTTTTTTGCCTCTATTTTTTTTCTGCAATTTGGAATTTTTGGATTGTTATTAGTTTTTTTGACAGTAATTTTTAGCTCCTTAATCTGGTTTTTTTGGATAATTTCAAATTTTTGGGAGATTTTACCACCAATAATTGCTCCATTTACTTTAGGTGTAATAATTATTTCAATCTTTATAAATAAAATATTTGGTCCGATAATATACCAACCAAATGTTTGGACGGTAGTTGATCAAATAAAAAAAATTAATAGAAATATATGCGTTCTTACAGGAGCCGGAACTAGCACCCCTTCTGGTATACCGGATTATGTTTCTGGTGAATGGATAGATAAAACTAAAAATGTATCTGATTATGATTTTCAAAATTTCTTAAAAAAAAAAAGCTCTAGAAAAGCTTATTGGGAAGTTTGTTATAAATTTTTTAATATTTCTAAAATTTCAAAACCAAATATTATTCATAAAATATTATCTAAACTAGAGGAAAAAAAAATTGTCAATTCAATTATTACTCAGAATGTGGACGGTCTTCATCAGTTATCAGGATCTAAAAATATAATTGAACTACACGGGAATATTTCTAAAGCTTCATGTATTAAGTGTAATAAAACTTACAAATGGACAAAAATTAATAAATTATGGAGGAAAAAAGATATTATTTGTGATTGCAAAGCTTTGGTTAAACCTTCTGTTATAGCAATGAAACAAGATTTAAACCCTTTTATTTGGAATTCTGCTAGAAAATCCATAAAAAATTCTAAACTTTTATTAATTTTGGGAACACAACTTGCAATAACTTCTGCAATTACTTTATTAAATGATGCAAGAAAAAAGAATATAAAAATAATTATTATAAATAATAGTCCTATTGCAGTGCCATTACAAAAAAATGAAACTATTTTATACTTTCCAGTTGAAAAATTCTTCAAAATATTGTCAGTAATTAATTTTTTATAAAATAAATTTAATGTGATTCATGTGATTATTTAAAATGGAAATTAATAATGTCGTAGTAATTGGATCTGGAACAATGGGTAGTGGAATTGCCGCTCAATTGTGCAATGCAAATATACCTGTGACTTTACTAGATTTAAAAACTGAAATAAGTCAAAAAGCTAAAGAAAAAATTCTTCATTCAAGACCGCCACTTTTAATTGATAAATCGAAAATTGATAATATTAAAATTGGTAATATTGTTGATAATTTTAACGTTGTAAACGAAGCCGATTGGATTATTGAGGCAGTAGTAGAGAAAATAGATATTAAACAAAATATTTATGAAAAAATATTCAAAAGTAGAAAGAAAGGAGCCATAGTATCCTCGAACACTTCATCTATTCCAATTAAAATATTAACCGAAAAAATGTCAAAAGATGAAAAAAAAGATTTTTGCATAACACACTTTTTTAACCCTGTAAGGTATATGAGTCTTTTAGAAATTGTTAAAAGTGAAAATAATGATTTAAACAAAATAAATTCTCTTAAATTTTTTTGTGAAAATCTTTTAGGAAAGGGAACAATAATTTGCAATGATACACCTGGTTTTCTTGGAAATAGGGTAGGTGTTTATGCAATGCAAGTTGCTATGACAGAGGCTTTTAAATTGAAGTTATCCATTGAAGAAGCAGACTCGGTTTTTGGCAGGCCTATGGGGATACCTAAGACTGGGGTTTTTGGATTGTATGATTTAATTGGCATCGATTTAATGGTCGATGTACTAAAAAGTTTTATTAAAGAATTACCACCAAGTGATGAATTTCAAAAAGTAGCAAAAGAGATTCCACTAGTTAAAAAATTAATTGAAACAGGATATACTGGAAGAAAAGGGAAGGGAGGATTTTATAGAATAAATAAAACTGATGGAAATAAAATCCTTGAGGCAATTAATTTAGAGACTGGTGAATATTTTGTGTCAAAAAAAATTGACATAAAATCAGATAAAGTAGACATAAAAAAACTAATTAATCGAAAAGATAAATATGGTGAATATGCTTGGTCTGTTATCTCAAAAATTATAAAATATGCATCATCTTTAGTTCCTGAAATTACAAATGAATTTAATGATATTGATGAAGCTATGCGTCTTGGTTTCAACTGGACCAAAGGCCCTTTTGAAATGTTAGAAGAAATTGGTGTTAAAAACTTTTTTGAAAGAGTTGACAGTTTTGAAAATAATAAATTTTTAGAAAATTTATCAAAATCAAAAGATGAAAATTATTATGGCGAAAGACAAAAATACACAGATATTGAAACATTAGGAAAAATAAAACCTAAAGCAATTAAATTAGATAAACATGACTCTGCAGAAATATATAGGTTTAAGGATTTTAATATTATTGAATTTACGACTAAAGCCAATACTTTAGATTATGATTCAATGGACTGTTTAAAAAAAGCAACAGATAAACCACTTATAATAATTAATGAAAGCATACAATTTTCTGCTGGAGTAAATTTGAACTATATTATGAAGTTTGCTGACAAAGGAGATTTTAAATCCATAGAAAAATTTATTAGATATTTTCAAGAAACTTGTAAACATCTTAAGTATTGTGATCATCCAGTGATTTCTGCTCCCTCAGGACTAACTCTTGGTGGAGGATTTGAAGTTTTAGTTCAAAGTAATTTTGTTGTATCCCACACTAATATTGTTGTTGGGTTAGTTGAAACAATAGTGGGTCTTGTCCCAGCTGGCGGCGGATGTAAAGAAATGTTATGGAGATGGTCGCAGACTGAAGAGGCTATAAAAGATCCAGATTTTGCTCCATTAAAAGTTTTTGATATTATTGGCTATGCTAAGACCGCAACATCCCCAGTTGAAGCAGAACCACTAAAATACTTAAAACCAGATGATAAAAAATTAATGAACAGAAATTGCTTACTGCCATATTCAAGAAAAATACTAGAAGAAAATAGAGATTTTAAGTCACCAAAAGAGTGTAAATTTAATCTTTCTGGAAAAGAAGTGAAGGAAAAAATGATTAAAATTTTAGAGAAACTTTATAATGATAAAGTAATTTTAGATCATGGTATGGAAGTCGGAAAAGAATTAGCAAATGTTTTAAGTGGTGGTGATACAAATCTAGGCAAAGAGATTAGTGAAGATGAATTATTGAAATTAGAATTTAATTCATTTATGAAATTAATTGAATCAAAAAAAACTCAAGAAAGGATTAAACATACATTGCAAACAAGCAAACCTTTAATTAATTAATTGTTAATTTTTTATAGTGATTTTTTTGGAATTGAAATTTTATTTAAATCTAGAAATGTTCTAAAATTACCAGAGTCAATTACTGCTCCATTAAATTTATCATTTACCAATTGATAGGAACCATCTAGTTTAGGTAGCTCAATTAATTCACAATTATGATTTTTGGCAATATCTATTACCTCTTCGATCAATAATAAAAAAACCATTTTTTGTAAAACTGGACTTGAGGCAACTAAATTCTCTACAACAAGACATTTTGAAAGGTTTTCTCCATTTGTTTTTGAAATCTGTTTATTTTGAATTTGCTGAAAAGTATAGACTAGCAATCCAACATTGTATAAAGCTTCATTCTTAGCAACCAAAATGCCAGACACATCATTTTTACCTTCAATAACGATATCAATATAAGATTTTATTTTTTTCAAACTCCAGTCAGGAAATTCTATTGCAAGCAGAGGTAGTAAAGACACAATATCTTTGCTTCTGTATTTAGATATAATTAATCCAGTATTGAACTTAGAATCTTCAGGAATTGACATTGCTTTATTTGCATATTTTGTTTCTTAATTCTACTTCAAAGCAATTAATGATATTTGATTTATATCAATTTTATCATATAATTTATATGTAGTCTTTTTGTTATGAGGATTGTAGAAAAAACCCAAAACTTCAGTGAATTTACACGTTGCAATGATTGTAGAATTAGATCGTATTCATTCTGCCGGTGTCTTTTGGAAGGTCAATTAAAAGAATTTTCCAAAGTATCATGTGAAAGAACTTATAAGGATAAGCAAAATATTTTTTTACAACAAGATGAAGCAACAAGTTTGTATAATATTACAGAAGGCAATGTAAAAATATATCAGTTATTGGACGATGGAAGAATTCAAATTATTGGTTTTTTGTACCCAGGAGATTTTTTTGGTTCATATAAAAATGGAAAATATAATTATTCAGCTGATTCAATAGGAGATGTTAGAACTTGCGTTTTTGAACAAAAAAAACTCGATGATTATTTAGAGAGAAATGTGACTTTAGCAAAAGAACTCTTAAACCAAACTTCTCATGAATTAACTCTTGCTCAAGATAGAATGAGCGTACTTGGAAAATTAGATGCAATAGAGAGATTGTCAAAATTCATATTAAACATTTCCCACCAAAGAAAAAGAATTGGCTGGCAAAATAATCCAATTAGTATTCCAATGACAAGACAAGATATAGCGGATTATTTAGGCTTAACAATCGAAACAGTAAGTAGAGAAATTTCTAAATTAAAGTCGACAAACATCATTAAGG
>CAJWKX010000026.1 GCA_913043015.1 uncultured Candidatus Pelagibacter sp.
CAGGAATATCGGCAGCAAACAATTTACCGAAAGAAAAAATCAAAATTAATATTGGTACAAATACTCTTAGCATCGTGCGCATCTCTCTAAATAATCAGAACTTAAGTTCTAAATTATTATCCTTAATGCCACTGCTAATTTTGCATTGTAGAACTGAGACTTTCCCTGGCCATCGCTCAACAGCGGACTACACTGAGTGGTTTCTGGACTTTAATTTTTTTTCTTACCAGCGCAGGAACGGTCAGTGATTCTCACACTATTTCCCACTATACTTTCAGCGTTAATTTGCTAAAAAGAGGAATTGTAATTAATTTTAATAAATAAATCAAGTTTCTTATAAATTCAAAAAAAATTACACAAAATGATTTATTACAGGAATCTTTTTTTTCTTTTATCTTTGTAATAAAGACTCATCTTTATATCTCTTTTTGTTTTCTGGTAGCGATCTTTAATCATTGGACCAGCAATAGGTATATCTTTGATTATTTGTTTTAATCCATCTACTGTCCTAAAAAAAGTTCTCCTGTAAGAAAAGGGGAAAATTTCTTTAGACCAATTTGCTCTATAATATTTTAATGTTTCTAACCATTCTTCGGAATAATTAAGAACGGATTCTCTTCTTTCGTTAGAAAAATCTTGATATTTATCAAGATTTACTAACCCTTCTTTAAAACATTTGTCACCAAGTGGAGTACCCTTGTATGGATAAAAAATGTTTACCCCAGTGGTGGTTGGACTAATTTCACGATTAAGTTTTACTGTTTCTAAAAGCATTTCCTTAGTTTCTCCCGGAACACCTATAATATTGATTGCATTAGTATTAACACCATATTTTTTCGCTAGCTGAAAAGCGTTGATAATTGTCTCCCTAGGCATGGTGCGATCCATAACAACATTTCTTATGTAATCACTGCCGGACTCCACGCCAAACTGAATTGTATGACAGTAACCTTTTGCTAGATCTTGCATAGTATCTTCGGTTACAACATCACACCTTAACAGACAAATAAATGGAACTTTAATTCTTTCTCTATAAAGAGATAAAAATTCTCTTCTCCATTTTTTATTCAGTCCAAAAATATCATCCGTCAATGAAATATTATACACCGGTCCTATTGTTGGATTTTGTTCAATCGTTTCTTCAAGTTCTTGTATGGCGTACTCAGGGCTCGCTTGCCTAATATTATATCTTGTTTGTCCGTAAATTTTGGCTATACCAATATTTGAGCAATAAGTGCAAGTAAAGGGACATCCTCGAGTAAAGTGAAATGGCGCCATCCCTACTGTTTGCAAAACTTTAGAAAATGGATAAATCGTTCTGTCAGGATGAGGTAACTGTTCCAACTCTACATCATTTAAGAGTTTTCTTATTTTATTTTTTTTTAATTTTCCATTATCATTGTAAGCAATATTGTCACAATCTTTCCATGACACTTTATTTTTTATCTTTTCTAAAAAATCCAAAAAAGCATACTCAGAATCACCAATAAAAATTGCATCTAAATTTTTAGTCTCCATAATACATTGGGGGTATAGAGTTGTGTGCACACCTCCACAAACGTTTATGGTATTTGGAGAAATTTTTTTGAAGATATCTGATAATTCAACAACGAAACTAAACTGAGAGGACACAGAAGTAAAACCAATAACATCTGGCTTAAAATCTATTATAGCTTCACTTGCCGCAGAGTACTCATCTTTTTTAAAAATTTGCATTTGACGTATTTCGTGACCAGCTTTTTTGGTTACAGCCATAATTTGAGCTATACCATCCCCAAAGCTATCTGCATGAAACCCATTAATATTTGTGTATACAAAAAAGACTTTCATGTTAGCATATTAATATTTTTTATTATTAAATAGTAGTAAAAATTTATTAATGTATTGCTAAATTAAATAAAGATTATTTTAAAGCTAGTTAACATAAAACTTTTCAAAAATCTTATCTTCATCTCCAAATTTAATTAAATCGCCTTTTTTTAATAATTTATATTCAAAGGTATTCTCATTCACTTTTGAAACTTTGATGCTGGACCATAAATCGCTACTATAGCTCTGCATGACTGGATCATCACAAATATGTATAACTTCAACTCCTCTTTCTAAAGCTTCAATAATTGAAGCAGTTGCTCCGATAAAAATAGATAGTTTGTTTATTTTTACTTTTTTTAAAAAAAGATTTTTTTGTTCTAACAAAAGTTCATCGATTTGCTTAATTAATTTCAAATGTTTTTTCGAATTTTTTGCAGACGGATGATTTTTAACTGAAAGATTTGATATCGATCGTTCTTTATTTTTGTCTAAAAAAATTTTTAGACATTTAATTATTATATCTGTAGAGTTTAACTCAATAGGTAAATAAATATAACCTGACATGTCGACTGAATTCTTAGTAAATCTAGTTGAAGGTAAAACTTTCAGTTGATTATCTTTCCAATTTAAATTTTTTTTAAAACAGTAATACTGATCATCCCCATTAACAATCAGTTGTTCTGGCGATCCGTCTCTTGAAATATAATTTGTAGGCAAACCAACAGGAAAAGAGGTAACACAACCAATAGTTCTGATATTCTTATTTAGTGCTTTGCTTGTTTTGAAAATTGTATTTTGAAATGGTTGGCCCTCATAAGGCATGATAATAGTTTTAACATCAATATTAATAAATTTTTTTATGTTATTGTTTGATATTGAAGCAAACGCAGTAAACCAAGAAATTTTATGAAAAAATTTATTTAAGGAAAATTTGGAAGAAACAATACTTTTTATAATATAATTTATTAAATAAAAAAAATTATATTTTGAGCCTTTTGTTGATTTTGTAAAAATTAATATATTGTTATTAATATTTTCTGGCAAACTTTTCCCTTCATAAATTAAGAACCAAAGTGAATTGCTTAGAGCATTTGAATTTATTTTAAAATATTTATCGAAATACGTCCCGTTAGACAAAAAATCATCTTTTTTTGCCCAAGAAACTATAATTTTATTATATTTATTATTTATCTTGGGTTTATTTGCTATGCAATAATTATATAAGCTTGATATGGACAGTACATCTTTGTAATAAATTTTATATGTAGTCAGAATACTTCGAAAACCCTCATTCCATAATTTAAGTTTTGCGTATCCAGGTGTAAATAAACCAAAGGAACAAAAATAACAAATACCACTGTTATGAACGTTTATGTTTTTACTTAGGTTGTTTTGCAAATATTTTTTTGCTTTAGAAATTAATTCTAATTGAAGACTGCCGATTTCCATTTTAAATCTATTTAACTTTACTCTCCGCCTGAAACAGTGAGTGTTTGTCCTGTCATATACGAATTACTATCGGTGGTAAGATTTGTGATATAAATTGATATTTCTTTGGGTTCAGCCATTCTTTTCATTGGAATAAGTTTAATCCTCTTCTTCAAAATTAACTTTCTTTTCATTTTTTTATGTATTTTAGTATTCGTTACACCAATACGAAGATTATTAATAAATACATTCTTTTTTGCCCAATTCTTATGAGCATTAGGAATGAATTCCAAACAATGTTTGGACAAGGAATAATTGTATGAGTTTTTTCCTCCTCCAAATTTAACACCTATGCTGGAACAATTTAATATCCTTCCCCATTTTTGAGCCAACATTCTTTTCAATAAAATTTTCTCTGTTAAAATGGGTAATAACGCATTTGCAGTTAGAGACTTTAAAATATTTTTCAGATCGGTATTTTCAAAACTTTTATTGTCTACATAACCTATCAGATTAATGACAGAATCATATTTACCATTAAATTTTTTTTCCATTAACTTTTCAACAGTTAAATTACTATAGTTTGAGAAATTAAATTTAATTATATTTAAGTTTTTTGATTTATTTCTCAATAACTCGAGTCTTTCTTTATTTTTAAAAAAATGTGCAGTAACGTTCCATTTTAATTTCAGAAAATTTTTTATTACTTCAATACCTATATCTGAACTGCCACCTAAAATTAAAACGTGCCTTGTTTTATTTTTCATAAAAATCTACCCAAAAAATAATTTATATCTTATTCCAAGCATTAGCGTGAACTGATCCCATAAAAGTACCCGTAACATCACATTTATAGCACGGCGAAAAATTTCTATTTGCATTATATAAATTTTTTCTTGCTAAATTAAATTTTTGATTAAGCCAAATATCAATGAAAGTCTCATTATTTAAATTTCCAACAACTAATTTTTTCCCCCAATCATGAGAACATATTAGTATTTCTCCTGTGTAATCCATAAAAAAAGTATAATGAGGATAATAACATGATTTTTTTTTTGGTTCTTTTAAAGACGGAATAACATATTCCGCTTTATCCATCATGCCCGCTCTATTGCTTAAGGTAATACCAAAGCTTTTGCTTTCGGGAAGATATCTATGTCTCACTTTAAATTGGTCTTCACTTAAATCTGAGTTTTGTAAAAGTTTTTCCATTTTGTCAGTTTCTTTTTTTCCATCATATATACTTACTAACAAAGTAGATAAACCAGATTTAAACAACTTCTTAATTCTTTGTTCGTTTAATGCGTCTCCATTTGTTACCATTTCAATTTTTGCCTTTGGTAAATTATTCCTAACTATTGATATAAGAAAATATATATTTTTATCAACCATTGGTTCAACGAAACCCGAAAAAAGAAAAATTCCACTGTAATCATATACTGATAATTCTTTAGAAATTTTATTAATTAAATCTTCAGATACAAATTCTTTAATATCTAAAAAATTGGGAGCGCTTCTTGGACAAAAACTACATTTTCTATTACACGTGCCTGACTCACTAATCTCAACAATAGATGGCAAAGGTATATTATTTTTATAGTATTGGATATTTTTTGTTAAATTATTTTTTCTCTTAATTAATGGGTCGATAAATTTTTTTTTCATTTCATTTTTTTTTTAAAAGTTTTTCAATTTTATTAATATCGTCTTTTTCATCGACTGCTATATTTCCTGATGTAATTTTGATCATTTTAATTTTTTTATTTAAATCAAAGAATCTTAATATTTCAATATCTTCTAACTTTTCAATAGTAGATTTTCTTTTATACGAATAATATTTATTAAGTTCAAATTTATTAAATGCATAAATACAAACTTGTTTAAAATATTTTTTCTTAATTGATAAATTCATTTCTTTGCAAGCTGGAATTAAAGATCTGGACATGTAAATTAGTTCTTTTTTTTCATTAAAAACAACTTTAGGAATGTTTTTGCTTAACGGATTTTCATTCATAGATATATCGGTGTATCCGCAAATAACGTGGTTCGGATATTTTAATTTAGCGTTAAGAATACTTTGTATATCTTGAGGTTTAATCAGAGGCTCATCTCCTTGCACATTAATATAAATTTTTGAATTTATTTTTTTTGATGCCTCAGCTACTCTATCGGTCCCGGTTAAACAAAATTTGGAAGTATGAACGGTTTGAAAACCAAATTTTCTTACCTTAGTATGTATCCTGTCATCATCAGTAGCAACATAAACCAGTTTTTTACCTAAAGCTCTTTCGCAAACCTCTGCTACCCAAATTATCATTTCTTTGTTTAATATTTTTTTTAATGGTTTTCCAGAAAACCTGCTAGAATTATACCTGGCTGGAATTATAATGACCGCCTTCAACATATTAAAACTTTAAAGAATTGATTGTTTTATATTTCAATTTGTATTTTGTTGGAGTTAAAGAAATCAAAAAATTTTTACTATATTTTTTATTGAGTATTTTAAAAATTTGATTAGTCTCATCATTACGAGGATCGTCAATTTTATAACCATCAAATCCGGCTAGAAATATATGACTAGCTTTTCCTGAAATTGCAATCGCCAAAGAATATCCGACTACCAAAGGCTTTGGAAGAATACAATAGTTTTTATTAATATTTATTGAATTGTTTGATTTAACTGACAAACCATAATCAAGGATTTTTCGATTTTGTATTTTATATAATTTGTAAATTTTTTTTGGTATCATAGAGACGGGAAGCACCAAATTCTTTATCGAATGATTATGAAAAAACACGTCAGATAATATTCTTAGCGGGTGACAGATTGCTCTCAAATTTATCAATGAGTTATTGAAATTTCTTACAGTATTTAAACAAATGACATAAACGTTATATTTTTGCACAAAGGTTTCTAAAGATTTTTTATATTTTGAAACGGAATTTCCCGCTCCAATTATTAAAACTTTTTTATTTTGAAGAAGCGAAAGTGGACTCCAGAGACCCTTGGGGTTTCCTATAAAAAAATCCATGGATCTCATAAGTTTAAACGGGTTATATTTTCTTGTGTCAATTTTTTTTAAATTATTAATAATTTTTAAATAGCTAAATTTGCTATATCTTTTATCAAACAATATTTCTTGTATGTATGTGGGATGTATTTTATTTTTTGCTGCAAGATAATAATATTTGTTTGCCCCCCATTTATATTTTTGTCTTAAAGAAAGAAAATGCTTATTAATTAAATTTTTCAATACTTTGCCATTAATTTTATTACTCTTTTTTTTAAAAAAATATTTTACTATCTCTTCAGTTTTAGCATTACCCGGACCTCTACCCATGCCTAAGACGGTGCTATCAACCCATTCAGCGCCATTCGAGTTTGCTGCTACAGAGTTAGTAAATGCTAATTTCATATTATTATGAGCATGAATACCTAAATTGCCTTTCCAATATTTTTTAAATAAATTTACCATTTTACATGTCTCTTTAGGTTTTAGAGATCCAAGGCTGTCCGCCAAATATAAAACATCAATATTAAGTTTTGTTGAAAGATTGCAAATTTTTTTTATTTGATTTTCCCGGATTTCTGAAATTTGCATCAAATTAATGCTTACAATAAAATTATTTTTTTTGAGCCAATTTATAACATTAACTATTTCGAAAGGTTCATGGATATGACAAGCCAATCTAACAAATTTTATTTTGGTTTTTTTGGTTTCTGGGAATAGTTGTTCACAAGCTTTTTTATTGTTTAAGTTAGATTGCAAAAAATCGCTAGCATTTATCATTACACCAATTTTTAAATTTTTTGGTATGTTCAGGCTGTTTATAAATGAATCTGTAGTGTATGCTGTATTTCCTTTAATCTTTTTTTTGTTTAACGTTCTGAAACCAAGTTCCACATATTTTATATTTGTTTTATTAATCGAATTTAAGTAGTCATTAACTAATCTTTTTTTAAAATCCCAGTTGTTATAGTAACCACCGTCTCTTAAGGTGCAATCTAAAAGCTTAAATCGTTTATTCATTTATTTAAATTAGTTTATTTTAGACAAATAATTATTTAATAACTTGTCACGCTTGTTTCCATAACTATATTATAAAAAATAATTTTTTGAGTTTTTATACTACAAGTGTATATGCGTTTGATTTTTATAATTGTCTGCAATTATTCGTTGCAGGCTCTTGATTATAACTTGCCCATCTTCAGAAAATGTCCATTTTCCTTTGACTGAATCAAAATAAGCAAATTCTTGTTCATCCATGAATCTTCTGTGGCAATATAGACAGCAATCTTCAATTTTATTAGACATTATTTTTTTACGCCATTTAATCATTTCTGGAGAGTTAAAATTATAATTATCAAATACATTTCCATTCTTAACATCATGATTTAGATGGCAACAAAGTGCTACATTGCCTTTTGAATTAAAACAAAAATAATTCCATGGTTGGGTACATTTGGCTTCTACAAAATGAGACGATTTTTCATTAAATATATGTGTTGTATATATATCTATCGTGTAATCATTTCGTTTAAGAACTTTAGCAAGATGTTTCATACTATTCTCATCTTGACCAGATAGTGACTTGAATTTATTGGATCCGTGTGGATTGATGTTATGAAAGTATACAAACCTAGGCATTAAATATTCTGAAAATTCTATCATTTTTTCTATTTCAAAAATATTTTCTGACGAAAGTACATAAGATAGTGAAAAATTAATATTACTTTCTTTTAAAAAATTTAGTCCTTCCAATATTCTGTCAAATTGCCTTTTAGTTCCTCCTCGAAATTTTTTAAAAGTATCGTAATCATAGGAATCCATGCTGATATTTATATAGTCAAGATCCATTAAAGAAGATGGATTGTTCATTATTAAAATACCGTTACTTACAGCTCTTGGAATCATATTATATTTTTTAGAAATTTTTACTAATTTCCCAAACTCTGGATGTATCAAGGGTTCCCCGCCTGTTAAAAACATAATTTCCGCTTTACTTTTTTTATTATATTTTTTTAGTATTTCTTCAAATTTTTCTGCACTTAAATGAGAATTAAAAAATCTATTTGAATTTTCTAGTAGATAGAAACAATTCGGACACCTTAAATTACAGGAATCAACAATAGTTGCAGTAAACACGGAAGGAACATAATCAATTTCAGTAACACGTAATTTATTTTTGTTGTATTGATATTTGTTCAATTCACGTTTTATGTTTATTTTAGTGGGATTTTTTAAAACATTTTTTCCTAGTCTCAACAAATTTATTTGTTTAGAGGGTAATTTTGACTTCAATAAACTTTTTAGTTCTCTAACATTCATTTTGTTTCTGTGTGTCTTATTAATATAAAACGATCTAAAATTATAAATTTTTTTTCCATTCGATTATCGAATGACATCAAATTATCATAGATTTTTTATAATATCTTTGGGAACTTTTTTTTTTAAAAAATCTGTAACAATTTCCCATAAAGGAATATCCGGTGAATTTGGCACTTTTATGTATTGATCCAAATAGTTTTTGTATTTGCTTTTATCGATCTTTAAAAAACTTTGAGCATCCAGTTTTTTGTCTAAATCGTTGCTCATATTAATGAGTTGTCCATTTATAACCTTGGAAAAATTATTTATCCTATCTCCGATCCAAGAATTTTTTAATTCGTTAGAAGTTAAAAAAATTGCAGGTTTTTTAAATAAAATAGCATATGATAACGAAGTGCTTGAATGCAATAAAACTACACTTGAATTCTTCACGAGTTCCGCAGTATTTTCCCTATAGAAGGAAATACCCTTCAGTAAGTTGTGAAGATTATTATTGCGAGATTTGGGATGAATGGCAAATTTAATTTGCAAACCAGTATCTATTTCAAATTTCTTTAGAAATTTTATTAAAACAGAATAGTACTGAAATTCACTAACGGGTGATCCAAGATTGTAAATAAAATTATCAGGATGGGTAATCATATCTTCATCCAAAAATACAGCATAGGAATTATTACTACTTATAGGTTTGTTTTTAAGTTTTAAGTAAACATCATAATCCATACTATGGGCGAGTATCTTGTTTGCTACTTTTGACTTTCTGGGTGCTGCCAGTCCACCCAAAACCAAAACGTCAGGTAGATAAATTGTTTTTAAAGCATAATATTTATTTTCAAAAAATTTAAAAAAATTATAAAAGAATTTTTTTGGTTTTGTAATTAAGTCAATGAATTTTTTTAAAAACTTGGTGGAGCTTATCTGATCCAATGGTATTAAATTTACATCGAACGCAACAAATAAGCTATCTCGTTTTCTTAGCTGTCTCCTGGCCCAATTTGTTTTTCTGTTTTTTTCCAAATGATCTAACACAATTATAGAATCTGTACCTGAATCAAATGATAAAAAATCATTCTTACAGCTAATAACTATGCGTTCTTCACATTTATAAGATTCACCAGAACATTCTTTCCATAAGTTTGGATAAAGCCATGGAGTAAAATCGAGAAATTTTACAGAAAATTTTTTTTTTAGAAGCGCAATACCAAAACGATCATAGTCTCTTTTTACAAAAGGACCTGGTGGACCTAAAATTATTATCTTTTTCACTTAATGATATAACTCATCCTGATAAAGTTTTGGATTTAACCAAGGAGTAAAATCAAGAGTTTGCATTAAAAAA
>CAJWKX010000027.1 GCA_913043015.1 uncultured Candidatus Pelagibacter sp.
GTTGAAACAAATGTAAATGAATCCAATTTTTTAAATTTATTTATTGCAGCAACTGTTTCTCCTCCACCTGCTACAGAAAAAATTTTATCGTTTTTTGTTTTTTGTGAAATTATTTCTAGGATTTGTTTGGTGCCATTTTGAAAATTCGAATTTTCAAAATATCCAGCTGGGCCATTCCATATTACTGTATTTGAATCGTTAATTATTTTTTTGATAGAAGAAATTGTTTTTGGTCCAATATCCAATATCATTTCATCGTCATCTATTTCCTTTATATTTCTATCTTTTCCCATATCTTCAAGGTTTTTTGAAACCACAACATCTATGGGACATGTAATTTTACAATTATATTTATTAGAATTTTCTAAAATTTCTTTTATTAAAGGTCCACAATCGTGTTCGCATATTGATTTTCCTACTTTTGATCCGGTATGTTTTAACATTGTGTTGGCCATACCACCGACAACAATTATATTATTAAATTTTTTTATTAAATTATTAATAATTTTAATTTTTGTAGAAATTTTTGAACCTCCGATGATAAGTGTAACTGGTTTCTTTATTTCAGAAGTTATTTTTTTCAACGCGTTAATTTCTTTGGTAATTTGTAAGCCAAAATATGAAGGAATATATTTTGTAATTCCTTCAATAGAACCGTGAGATCTGTGAGAGCAAGAAAAAGCATCGTTGACGTATATATCTCCCAAATTTGATAGTTTTTTTGAAAATTTACTGTCATTTGATTCTTCTCCTTCGTTAAAGCGAATATTTTCCAACATCATTATGGAGCCATTTGGAATTTTGTTTACTTCAGACACAGTATTTTCGTTTATTATATTTTTGTTAAATAAAACTTCTTTATTTAATAAAGAGGCTAATTTTTTTGAAATAGGTTCCAAAGACATTTCTTTAACAACCTTTCCTTTTGGTCTACCAATGTGAGATAAAACTATTATTTTTGCTTGTTTTTTTACTAATAGTTTTATTGTTGGTATTATTTTTTCTATTCTAGAGGTTTCAGTTATGGCTCTATTTTTCATTGGAACATTCAAATCAACTCTCAGTAATACTTTTTTATCTTTAAGTACTAAGTTTTGATCTAAAAGATTATTCATTAAAAATTAAATTTTATGAATATATTCTGCTAAATCGCACATTCTTGATGCAAATCCCCATTCATTATCATACCACGCTGAAACTTTACCCATGTTATCTCCAACAACATAGGTTAAAGATAAATCAACAATGGCAGAATTAGGGTTGTGGTTGAAATCAATTGAAACAAGCTTTTCTTCTGTTACTTCAAGGACATTTTTCAATTCTTTTTTAGAAGCTTTTTTAAAAGAATCGTTAATTTTTTTCACAGACAATTTACTTTTTGAATTAAACACAAAATCTACCAGTGAAACATTTGGTGTTGGAACCCTAATTGCTAAACCTTCAAGCTTCCCTTTTAGTTCTGGTATAATTTCACCAAGAGCTTTTGAAGCACCTGTAGAAGTTGGTACAATAGATTGTCCTGCAGATCTTGCTCGTCTTGGATCTTTATGAGAATTGTCTAACAATCTTTGGTCAGTAGTGTATGAATGAATAGTTGTCATAAAACCTTTTTCTATTTTGAACACTTCATTTATTACATTGACTACAGGAGCAAGACAATTTGTAGTACAAGAGGCCGCTGAAATTACTAAATCATTCTTGTTTATAGATTTATGGTTTACACCATAGACGATAGTTTTGTCAGCATTTTTACAAGGCGCTGAAACAATAACTTTTTTTGCGCCATTTTTTATGTGAGGAATAATCTTTTCTTTTGAATTAAATTTTCCTGTACATTCTAAAACATAATCTACACCAAAATTCTTCCATTTTATTTCATTTAAATTTGAATATTGTGAAAAAGTAATCTTCTTTCCATTTATAATTAAGTGATTATCTTTATGTTTAATTTCACAATTAAATTTTCCATGAATAGAGTCGTACTTTAATAAAGAAGACACAACTTCTGTATTTGATCTACTATTGACATGTTTAATGTTTATGTCTTTGTTATTATTTTCGATTAATGATCTTATGACCATTCTTCCTATTCTGCCCAAACCATTTATTCCAATTTTTATACTCATATTTATCTATTTTATTAATTGCTTCACTTTTTTAATTATATTTTCACTTGTTAAACCTAAATCTTTAAATATATCTTTATAAGGTGCACTTTTTCCAAAATCTTCTATTCCGAAACTTAATCCTTTTTCGCCAATATATTTTTTCCAACAATCAGTTGAACCAGCTTCAATTGAAATTTTATATTCTGTTTCATTTAAAATTTTTTTTTTATAATTAGCAGATTGTTTGTCTAATAATTCATGGCAAGGCACGGATATAACTTTTGAATAGATATTTTGTGTGGCTAATTTATGACTAATTTCGATTGCTAAATTTACTTCAGATCCACTTGCTAAAATAGTTAATTCTATATTATTGTTTGTCCTAAATATTTCGTAGGCTCCATTAGAGCATTTATTTTCTTTAATATATTCTTTTCTTACTGGATTAATTTTTTGTCTTGTCAATGCCAGAATACTAGGAGTATTTTCATTTTCTAAAGAAAGCTGCCAACACTCAAAAGTCTCCGTTGTATCAGCAGGTCTAAAAACATTTAAGTTAGGAATGGATCTTAATCCAGAAAGTTGTTCAATTGGTTGGTGAGTTGGGCCATCTTCTCCCAGACCTATAGAGTCGTGAGTCATTACGTAAATTACTCTTTGTTTCATCAAAGCTGCCAATCTAATGGAAGGTTTACAATAATCACTAAATATTAAAAAAGTTCCACCATAAGGAATTAGATTGCTATGCAAAGCCAAACCGTTCATTACTCCGCACATTGCATGTTCTCTAATCCCATAATGAATATAATTTCCATAAAAACTTTTAGAATTAATAACCTTATGGAATTTAGTTTTTGTATTATTTGATCCAGTTAGATCAGCCGATCCGCCTATTAAATTATTTTTTTTCAACATTAATGAATTAAGCAAAAGTTCACTTGATTTTCTTGTAGCAATTGATGGATTATTTTTTAATAACTTTTTTTTCTCTCTATTTAGTCTATTTAGCATTAAGTCAAAACTTGTTTTAAAAAATTTATTTACTAAAGATTTTTTTTTCTTAAACGATTTTTTCCATTTCGACTCTAACGAATAGCCTTTAGCTCCTATTTCTTTCCACTCATTAATTATTTTTTTTGGAATTATAAATGGCTGATAACTCCAGTTTAATTTTTTTCGCACTAATTGAACTTCTTCTTTGCCTAGTGGGCTGCCATGAGCAGAGGCAGTGCCTGCTTTATTTGGTGAACCGTATCCTATTTTAGTTTTGCAAGATATGACTGTTGGCTTTTTTGAATTTTGGACTCTCTTTAAAGCTTTAAATATTTGTTTATAATTATGGCCATCAATTTCTATAAAGTTCCAGTTATATCCATCAAATCTTTTTTTAAAATTATCTGATACTGCCAAATGTGTGGGGCCATCAATTGAAATGGAGTTGTTATCAAACAATAGAATTAAGTTCTTAAGTTTTAAATGACCTGCTAAACTCAAAGCTTCGTGACTAATACCTTCCATTAAACATCCATCACCAGCTAATACATATGTCTTGTGACTGATAATTTTCTTCCCAAATTTTTTTTCTAATAATTCTTCGGCAATTGCAAAACCTACAGCGTTAGCAATTCCTTGTCCTAAGGGTCCAGTAGTAGTTTCAATACCTGAGTTAGGAAGGTATTCAGGATGTCCTGCACAAATTGAGTTTAGTTGTCTAAATTTTTTTATACTTGATAGAGAAATACTTTTATACCCAGTTAAATATAATAAAGAATATAGCAACATAGATCCGTGACCTGCTGATAAAACGAATCTATCTCTATTTAACCAACTAGGATTTTTAGGATTAAATTTTATGAAATTTTTAAATAATACAGTTACTACATCAGCCATTCCCATTGGCATACCAGGGTGGCCGGAATTGGCTTTTTCCACAGCATCAATTGATAAAAACCTGATTGCGTTCGATAATTCTTTATTTAGCTTATTCAAAAAATAATCCTATCTAGACTTAGATGATTCAATTTAATATTATAATTATATATATATGAAAACTCTTTATGAAAAAGAAAAAAAACTAAACGAGGCTTTAGAAAAACTAAATCTTTTAAATCCACAAAATTCAAATTTAAAAGAGACTATTTCAAATCTTGATAATGAAAAAAATCAATTAGAAATTGAAAAAAAAGATTTAGAGACAAAATATGAGGAACTTCAGGAAAAATATCGTCAACTAAAATTAAAATTGGAAGAATTAAATCAACAAAGAGAAACAGAAAATAAAAAAGAATTAGAGTTTTCAGAAAAAATAGATGAATTGAATCAAGAAACGGATACTTTGTTAGAAGAAATAGATAAATGGCAAATGTAAATATAAAGTTTAACGGCAAAGAATTTCTTTTATCTTGCGAAAATGGGCAAGAAGAACACTTGGAAGAGCTTTCTGTTCACTTAAATGAAAAATTTAATAATCTAAAATCTTCTTTAGGAAATATTGGGGAAAGCAAACTTCTTTTAATCACATCTATTACTGTAATGGATGAATACTTTGAAACAAAAAAAAAAATTGATCAAAAAATATCAGAGCTTAAAAATTTAACTGAAAAATTTAAAGAACTAAAGTCATTAGTATATGAATATAAAGAAAATAAAGAACAAGAAATCAAAAGACTAAACGATGAACAATTGCATTTGAAAAATGAAATTGAACAGAGTAAAGAAGATTATGAAAAAATTATTGATCATGCTACCGATCAAATTGAAGATTTTCTTAAAAAAGCCAGCTCTGAAAATTCAATACAATAAATTTTGTGTTAAAATCTAAAATAAGAAAAAAAGTTCTTAATTTAAGAAAATTAGAAAATAGTAAGAATATTAAATTACAATTTTCAACTTTATTTAATATTTTAAAAAAAAGTAACTTAAAAAATAAATTTATAGGTGGTTATTATCCTTTTAATTATGAAATAGACGATTTAGATATTCTTAAAGAACTAGAAAAAAAAAATATTAAGATTTCTTTGCCGGCAATTAATAAAAACAATAAAATGGATTTCTATCAATGGTCATTTAAAGATTCGCTCAATTTGAACAAATATGGAATTCCTGAACCGGAACAAAAACAATTAGTTTATCCAGATATTATTTTAGTTCCTCTTGTTGCTTTTGATAAGAGACTTTATAGATTAGGTTATGGAGGTGGTTTTTATGATAGATACATTGAAAAATTATTAAAAAAAAAGAGTTTTTTTACCATTGGACTTGCGCTTTCTTGTCAAAAAATAAGCAGAGTTCCAAATAATAAATATGATAAGAAATTAGATATAATAATGACTGAAAAATATATTTTGAAATGAGAATTTTTTTTTTAGGTGATGTTGTTGGTCAATCTGGATGTGTTGTAGTTAAAAAAAATTTACCAAATTTAATTATAGAAAAGAAAATTGATTTCGTAGTAGTTAATGGTGAAAATGCAGCTAATCAAGGCGTTGGAATCACTGAAGAAATAACCAAAGATTTTTTTAATAGTGGAGTAGATGTAATTACAACCGGCAACCATGTTTGGGATCAAAAAGAAACTGCAGAACATATTGAAAGAGAAGAAAGACTTTTAAGACCAGAAAATTTAATTTTTCCTTCCCCAGGAAGGGGGTTTGGTGTTTATAATTCAAAAAATAATTTTAAAGTTGGAGTCTTAAATCTTATGGGAAATATTTTTATGAAAAAATGTGATGATGTATTTGAAACAGTAACTAATTTCATAAAAAAATATTCTTTGAAAGAAAATTATGATTTTCTTATAGTAGATTTTCACGGAGAAATAACTAGTGAAAAAATGGCTATAGGACATTTTTTTGATGGCAAAGCAACTTTAGTAGTTGGAACGCATACTCATGTTCCTACCCATGACGCAAGAATTTTAAAATTTGGGACCGCATATCAAACAGATGCAGGGATGTGTGGAGATTATGATTCAGTAATTGGCATGAATAAAGAAAATTCATTAAATCGCTTCATGAAAAAAGAATCAACAAAGCACTTTCCGGCCGAAGGAGAAGCTAGCTTGTGTGGTATAATAGTTGATGGCAATAAAGAGACTGGATTAGCGCAAAATATTGAGCATTTTATTTATGGAGGAAGGTTAACAAATACTCATTAAATTATGGCAGGACATTCCCATTGGGCAGGCATTAAACATAAAAAAGGTAGGGCTGACAAACAACGCTCAAAAATTTTTTCAAAACTTTCAAGAGAAATAACAGTTGCTGCTAAATTGGGAGACAAGGACCCAGATATGAATTCCAGATTAAGATCAGCTATTCAATCAGCAAGATCAGCGAATATGCCCAGAGAAAATATAGAAAGAGCTATAGACAGGTCTGAAGCAAGCACCGATTCCAATTTCGAAAGTATAAGGTACGAAGGCTTTGGTCCAAATAAAATTGCAGTAATAGTTGAAACACTCACAGATAATAAAAATAGAACAGCCTCAAATATTCGGACTATTTTTCAAAAAAGCGGAGGAACTTTAGGCGCTCAAGGATCAGCTTCACACAATTTTCAGCAATTGGGTGTAATTAAAATTGATAAATATGAAATTTCTAATGATAAAATATTCGAATTAGCAATTGAGGCAGGAGCTGATGAGTGTTTTTCAAATGGAGATTATCATGAAATACTGTGTGATAAGGGCGAGATATATAATGTCAAAAGAAAAATAGAAAAAAGCATTAATAACTTTTTATCTACTGACATCGAATGGATACCAATTAATAATGTAGAAATTTCAAAAGAAAGAAAAGATGATGCAGTTAGATTTTTAAAAATACTAGAAGACGATGATGATGTACAAAATGTTTATACAGATCTTAAATATTAATTTTATTAAATGTTAATAATAGGAATAGATCCAGGAATTTCAGGCGCAATTTGCTTTTTCGAAAATGGTGAAATCAAAGATATTATTGAAATGCCAAATATGGCTGACGGAAAAAAAAATAAAAGACAAATAAATGGCCCTCAGATTTTCAATGAAATTTCAGTTAGAATAAAAGGTATTCCGAAAAAAGATGTTTTGGTTGTAATGGAGCAAGTTTCAGCAATGCCAGGCCAAGGGGTTACAAGCATGTTTAACTTTGGCCAATCCTTTGGCGTTATTAAGGGAGTATGTTCTGCGATGCAATTATCCATGTACTTTGTAAGGCCAACGAAATGGAAAAAATATTATAGTTTAATTAAATGTGAAAAAGATGCTAGTAGAACTAAAGTAATTGAAATTTTTCCTTATATTTCTTCGAAATTATCCAGAAAAAAAGACTCAAACAAAGCTGATGCAATTTTAATTGCTAGTTTTTTTCACAATACTTATCAAAGAGCAGAATAAACTTTATTTTCACAAGTCAAATTGATGACACATTTTAGTGTGAAACCTTTCAAAATGGAAGCTGATATCACATCACAAGCAGTAGGATTTGCCAGTAGTGCAGATTTTTCTATTGTTAACTTGTTTTTAAGAGCAGACATTATTGTAAAATCTGTAATTGTTATTTTAATTGCAGCATCAATTTATTCTTGGGCAATTATAATTGATAAATATAGACTTTTTAAAAAAATAAATAAAAGTTCAGAAGAATTTGAAGATAAATTTTGGAGATCAAAATCTGCTGAGTCTTTTTATAATAGTTTGCCAGCTAATATAGACGATCCAATGGCCAATGTATTTAAAGGATCTATGCAAGCTGTTATTAAATCAAGATCAAGATCCAATCTATCTGAAAGATTGACAAATATATTGGAAGTAAGCATAGAAAAACAGATGAATATAATTGATAAAAATTATACTTTCCTTGCAACGGTTGGTTCAACAGCTCCATTCATTGGGTTATTTGGAACTGTTTGGGGAATCATGAATTCATTTCAATCAATTGCAATATCAAGAAATACAAGTTTAGCTATTGTAGCGCCAGGAATTGCAGAGGCATTATTTGCTACAGCTCTTGGATTACTTGCTGCTATTCCTGCAGTAGTTGCCTTCAATAAATTTAGTAGTGACTCAAGAAAATATTCTCAAAAATTAGAAAGCTTTTCTAAAAAATTTATTTTAATAATTTAAAATGGCATTTAAATTAAAACGTTCACTTAGAGAACCAATGAGTGAAATAAATGTAACTCCATTTGTAGACGTAATGCTGGTTTTATTAATTATCTTCATGGTTACGGCACCTCTACTTACTGTTGGTGTACAAGTAGACTTGCCAGAAACTTCTGCAGACTCTCTACCAGAGGATATAGAACCTCTTACACTGACAATAAATGCCAAAGGTGAGATTTTTATTCAAGAATCAAAAGTTGAATTTGATAAAATTATTGCAAAAATATTAGCTGTTTCAAAAAATAGAACTGACACTAGAATATATGTCAGAGGAGACAAAACTATAAACTATGGAAGAGTTCTAGAAATCATGGGCATGTTGTCAGGTTCTGGCTTTTCTAAAGTAGCTTTAATATCAGAACCACACAAGGAAAGATAATTTGTGCACAGGAGCCTTATTATTTCTTTTGGATTGCATACTGCGATGATTATTCTAACTGTATTAAGTTTACCTTTTTTGTCTAAAAAACCAATTGATTTACCTCCTTTGATTTCTGTTGACTTGATTCAAATATCAGACATTACCAATATACCTTTTGCACCTAAAGCAAAAAAAATTATAGAAAAATTAAAAAAAGAAAAAGAAAAGTTAGTTTCTGAGCAAGCACCTCCTAAAAAAGTGAAAAAAGAAAATCCTAAATCAGTTTCTTCGCTAGATGATAAGGTGAAAAAAATACAAGCAGAAGACCCCAAAGCAGTTTCTTCGCTAGATAATAAGGTGAAAAAAATACAAGCAGAAAACCCTAAAGCAGTTCCTTCACCAGATCAAAAGTTGAACAAAATAGATGAAAAAAAAGCCGAAGCTATTCCTTTACCTAAAAAAAAAATGGAAAAAGTTAAAATGACTGAGGAAAAAAAACAAAATCCAGAAAAAGAAGATATAAAAAAAGTTGAAATGACTGAAGAAAAAAAGTTAGTAAAAGAAGATACAAAAGTAAAACAAGTATCAGAGTTTGAAAAGGAAGAG
>CAJWKX010000028.1 GCA_913043015.1 uncultured Candidatus Pelagibacter sp.
GTTAAAACCAACGGTTGTTCAACAGAAACTTTTTTATTTAAATTATTGTCTTCAAAAATTTTTGGCTCCTGTTTTTTTTCTTGTTCAAAATTGACAACGTTAGCTGTCTGATTTTGCTCACTTAATTTTTTCTCTTCTTTTTCAACTTCTACTATTTCTCCCTTGATTTCTGAAACTATTCCTAGCACAGCACCAACTTCTACTATGTCGCCATCGTTAGAATTAATTTCTGTAAGTATGCCAGTTATTGGTGATGGCACTTCAAGATTGACTTTATCTGTCTCTAGTTCAACAATAGGTTCATCAGCATTTACATTTGCTCCCTTTTTTTTTAGCCATTTTGCAACAGTGGCTTCAGTAATACTTTCCCCTAAAATTGGAACTAAAATTTTTTCACTCATCTTTAGTTAAAAACATTTTCAATTATTTCTTTTTGTTGAGAAATATGTCTTTTTGCATAACCTGTAGCCGGAGATGCAGCAGGACTTCTCCCAATATAAGAAATTTCTCTATTATTAGCTCCAATATAATCTAATGTCCATTGGATATAATCTCTAACTAAAAACCAAGCACCCATGTTCTTTGGCTCTTCCTGGCACCAGTAAAATTTTGAAGTTTTTGCATATGGTTTAATCTCTTTAACCAAAGGTTTAATGGGAAAAGGATACAACTGCTCAATTCTATAAATAACTACATCATCTTTTTTTAATTTTTCTCTAGCTTCCAATAAATCAAAATACACTTTTCCAGAACAAAGTATTACTTTTTTAATTTCGGAATTTTTTTTAAGTTTTATAAAACTACTTTCATTTGGATCAATAGCATGATCCCACATGACCCTATGGAAAGAATTATTTTTTCCAAAATCTTCTAAATTAGATACACAGAGTTTATTTCTTAATAATGATTTAGGAGTCATAATAACTAGAGGTTTTCTAAAATCTCTATGTATTTGTCGTCTTAATGCATGAAAATAATTTGCTGGAGTAGTACAATTCATCACTTGCAAATTATCTTGAGCACATAGCTGTAAAAATCTTTCTAACCTAGCTGAAGAGTGTTCAGGTCCTTGACCTTCGTAACCATGTGGTAATAACATAACCAAACCCGATGCCCGAGACCATTTTCTCTCAGCCGAAGCGATAAATTGATCTATTACAACTTGCGCACAGTTGGCAAAATCACCAAATTGTGCTTCCCAAATTGTAAGTGTATTTGGTTCTACTAAGCTATATCCATATTCAAAGCCCAATACGGCTAGCTCTGACAAGAAACTATCTATTATTTCAAATTGTTCTTGATTTTTTGAAATATTATTTAAAGGTATGTATCTAGAATTATCTGTTTGATCTCTTAATACTGAATGTCTTTGACTAAATGTTCCTCTACCAGAGTCCTGCCCAACTAGCCTAACAGGAAATCCTTCTTCAACTAGCGAGCCAAACGCCAAAGCTTCAGCTGTAGCCCAATCAATATTTCTTCCTTTATCTACAGTTTTTCTTCTTGCATCTAAAATTTTAACAATAGTTTTATGTAAATTTACCTTAGAAGGTATTTCATGTATTTTGTCTGAAATTTGGATAAGTTTTTTTATATCTGCTCCACTTTTTCCTCTTTTGTCTTTTCCTTTTTCAGGTCTATATCTAGACCAAGTACCTTCAAACCATTCTATTTTTGGTTTATAATCTTTTGCATTTTTATATTGATCATCTAATAAATCTTTAAATTTATTAGTTAAATCATTAAGCTGTTGTTGAGTAATTGAGTCTTCATTAACTAATTTTTTTCCGTAAATTTCTAAGGTCGTTGGATGAGATTTGATTTTTTTATACATTAAAGGTTGAGTGAATGCAGGTTCATCTCCTTCATTATGACCAAATCTTCTGTAACAAATTAAATCTATTACAACATCTCTATTAAATTTTAATCTAAATTCAGTCGCGATTCTTGCGCAATAGACTACGGCTTCAGGATCATCACCATTAACATGTAAAATTGGTGCCTCAACCATTTTTGCTATATCAGATGGATAAGGGGAAGATCTTGCAAATCTTGGACTAGTAGTAAATCCAATTTGATTGTTTATAATTATATGTATGGTTCCTCCGGTGTTATGTCCTTTTAAACCTGACATTGCAAAACATTCAGCTACTACACCTTGGCCTGCAAAAGAAGCATCTCCATGAATGATTATTGGAATTACTTTGTTTCTTTTAGTGTCGTTATGATAATATTGTTTAGCTCTTGTTTGACCTAAAACAATTGGATTAACAGCCTCTAAATGGGATGGATTGTCAGTCAAGCTTATATGAACTTTGTTGCCATCGAATTCTCTATCTGATGAAGCGCCTAAATGATATTTTACATCACCAGCACTATCTTCTCCAACTGAATGAATTTCACCAGTAAATTCATTAAATATTCTTTTATAAGATTTTTGTAATAAATTAGCCAAGACATTTAGTCTACCTCTATGAGACATTCCAATTTTAATCTCTACAATATTTAAATGTCCGCCAACTTTAATTATTTGTTCTAAAGCTGGAATTAAACTTTCTCCACCATCTAAGCCAAAACGTTTTGTGCCAATATATTTTTTTTGTAAAAATTTTTCAAATCCTTCTGCCTGGATTAATTTATTTAATATAGCTTCTTTACCTCTTTTGGTAAATTCAACTGAACGCTCATCTTGTTCTACTCTATCTCTAAACCACAATCTTTCTTCCGGATTAGAAATATGCATAAATTCATATCCAATTGAACCACAATAAATTTTTTTTAAAAAACTTAAAATTTCTTTAATACTTGCATATTCTTTATTTATCGTACCATTTAAGAAAATTTTCTTTTGATTGTTTTCTTTTTTAAATCCATAAAAATCTGGGTGAAGTTCGTCTAAGTACTCTCTTGTTTTTATCTCAAGAGGATCAAGATTGGCCATTAGATGACCACGCAGTCTATAAGCTCTTATTAAAGCAATTGCTTTAATTGAATCACCGCTTGCTTGTACAAAATTTTTATGATCTTGGTGATAATTAAAATCATTATTTCCAGTTTCTTGAACATCTGGTTTAGCTTTATCATCAATTTTTTTCTGAAGTTCATCTATTAAAATTCTTTTTTTATTAGAACTCCAAGTTGGGCCATTAATTTCTCTAGCTATCTGATTCATTTCGTCTCCCAATGTTTCAAAATATTTTCGCCAACTATCAGGTAAATTTGAGTCTTGATTTATATATTTAAGATACATTTCTTCAATAAAAGCACTATTTGCTTTACTCAGAAATGAGGTTTTTTCATATTCAAGATTTTTTGATAAGGACATTGTTATTATAGTATAATGCTAGAGAAGTATTTTTCAATTAGACAATTTATAAAATAATGTTTTACCAATTTCAGATGGAGATTTTGCCATAGTAATTCCACATTCTTCCATTTTTTTTATTTTATCTTCTGCACCACCTTTGCCTCCAGAAATTATTGCACCTGCATGACCCATCCTTCTTCCTGGAGGTGCAGTAATACCAGCAATAAAGCCAACAATTGGTTTTTTTAATTTATGATTTTTTATGAACTCAGAAGCTTCTTCTTCAGCTGTACCGCCAATTTCTCCAATTATTAGAATCGATTTTGTTTCATCATCATTTAAAAAAAGTTCTAAACAATCTATAAAATTAGTGCCATTTATTGGATCTCCACCAATTCCAATACAGGTGGATTGTCCCAGTCCATTGGTTGTTGTTTGTGCTACTGCCTCATAAGTTAAAGTTCCAGATCTAGAAACAATTCCGACAGATCCTCTTTTATGAATATTACCAGGCATAATTCCAATTTTACACTCATCTGGAGTTATTATTCCTGGGCAATTCGGGCCAATTAATCTACTTTTTGATCTTTTTAATTTTTGCTTAATTTTAACCATATCTAATACGGGTATTCCTTCAGTAATACATACAATTAGTTCAATCGATGATTCTATGGCTTCAATGATTGCTGAAGCTGCAAACTTTGCCGGTACATATATCATGGTCGCATTCGCTCCTGTTTCTTTTTTTGCTTCAACTACAGTATTAAAAACAGGTTTATCAAGATGTTTTTGACCTCCTTTTTTAGGAGTAACTCCACCAACTAAATTTGTTCCATATCTTATAGCTTGTTCAGAATGAAATGTGCCATGAGCACCAGTAAAACCCTGGCATATAACTTTTGTATTTTTGTTAACAAGAACAGACATTTTTTTATTTTATTGCGTCTACTATTTTTTTTGCCGCATCATCTAAATCTTCTGCAGAAATTAATTTTAAACTTGAATTATCTAAAATTTTTTTTCCTTCTTTAAAATTTGTTCCCGCTAGTCTTACAACTAAAGGAACATTAATATTAATTTCTTTTGCTGCATCTACAACTCCTTGGGCAAGCACATCACATCTCATTATTCCGCCAAAAATGTTTATTAAAATACCCTTAACATTTTTATCTGAGAGAATTATTTTCAGAGCTGCTGAAACTTTTTCTTTAGATGCTCCACCTCCAACATCCAAAAAATTTGCTGGTTCCTGACCATACAGTTTAATAATGTCCATTGTTGCCATGGCTAAGCCTGCTCCGTTCACCATACAACCAATACTTCCATTTAATTTAATATAAGCAAGATCATATTTGCTAGCTTCTATTTCAGTTGAGTTTTCCTCATTCAAATCTCTTAGTTTAATTATTTCAGGATGTTTAAACAAAGCATTGTCATCAAAATTCATTTTAGCATCTAGACAAACTATTTTTTCTTCCTTGGTTAAAATTAAAGGATTAATCTCAATCATACTTGCATCTGTATTAATAAATGCTTTGTATATTGATTTCACTAAATCAATTGCTTGTTTTTTTGGCTCTTCTTTTAATTTAAATATTTCTATAATTTTTTCGCAATCTGAAACGGATATGTCTTCTAAAACCTCAACCTTCGTTGTAATAATTTTATCTGGACTTTTTCTTGCTACTTCTTCTATATCAATTCCTCCTTGTTCACTTGATATAAAAGCAATTTTTGAGCTAGCTCTATCAACTAAACAAGATAAATAAAATTCTTTTTCAATATTTGAAGATTCTTCTACGTATAATCTTTTTACCTCTTTTCCTTGGGGTCCAGTTTGATGCGTTACAAGTGTTTTTCCTAGTAACTCCTTTGCAGCTTTATTTAATTCATCAATATTATTAAGTATTTTTACGCCCCCAGCTTTACCTCTTCCTCCGGCGTGGATTTGTGCTTTAAGAACAAATTTGTTGGTTTTTAAAGATAATTTAGCTTTAGTAATTACTTCATCGACTGTAAAGCCAAAAATTCCTTCAGGAACATTAGCTCCGAATTTTTTTAATATTTGCTTTGCTTGATGCTCATGAATGTTCATTTATTTAAATTAGGGTCAATAGAAATTGCTGCTTGCCAAAGTTTTTTTACTGCACTTACAGAGTTCATAAATTGAGATTTTTCTTTATCATCTAAAGCTATTTCTTCAATTTTCTCAACACCATTTTTGCCAATTATAACTGGAACGCCAGCATATAAATTTTTAACACCATATTGACCATCTAAATAAGCCGCACAGGGTAATAATTTTTTTAAATCTTTTAAATAGGAAGATGCCATTTCTATACCAGATGCGGCTGGTGCATAGAATGCTGAACCTTTTTCCAAATATTTAATTATTTCAGCACCACCGTCTCTAGTTCTTTGATTAATGCTTTCTAATTTTTCTGCAGAAATTTTTCCTTCTTTTACAATATCAAGGAGTGGTTTTCCGGAAACTTTTGTTAATCTGGGAAGAGGTACCATCGTATCTCCATGGCCACCCATTACCATTGCGTCAATTTCTTTAACAGGAACATTTAATTCTAATGATAAAAATAGTTTAAACCTCGAAGTATCTAAAATTCCTGCCATCCCAACTACTTTATTAGCTGGCAAACTAGAATATTTTTGTAAAGCCATAACCATTACATCTAATGGATTTGTAATACAAATCACAAAAGCATTTTGAGAATATTTTTTTATTCCTTCAGATACCTGATTTATTATCTTTAAGTTTATACTAAGCAAATCATCTCTGCTCATTCCAGGTTTTCTAGGAACGCCAGCAGTTATTATTATAACATCTGAATTTTTTATATCTTCATAATTGTCTGTGCCAAAAAAATTTACATCAAAGCCATCTACTGATGAAGATTGGGCTATATCTAGTGCTTTTCCTTTAGCAACTCCACTTGCTACATCAAATAGTACTACTTCTTTCGCTAATTCCTTTAGCCCAATTAAGTGAGCTAAAGTTCCTCCAATTTGTCCAGCTCCAATTAAAGAAATTTTTTTATCCATTAATTAAATAAACTTGTATTCATAAATTTAGATTAATCAATACTTGTAAACTAACAGTAACATATTAAAAGATTGCAAACAAAAAAAAGTTGATATAGCTTCATTTATTATATTAAATTACCGATGGAAAAAATAAGTCATTTCATAGATGGAAAAGCTTATAGTTTGCCAGATTCAAGGATTGGTGCTATTTTTAATCCAGCTATAGGAGAACAAATAGCTGAAGTTGAATTAGCAAGTAAAGAAATAGTAAAACAAGCAACAGAAAATGCTTCTAAAGCATTTTTAAAATGGTCTAGAACAACTCCTATTAGTAGATCAAGAATTTTATCAAAGTATAAAGACTTAATAATTAAAAACATGAATGAACTTGCTGAAATAGTTTCAAAACAGCACGGAAAAACAATTGCTGACTCAAAAGGTTCAATCCAAAGAGGAATTGAAGTAGTTGAATATGCTTCTGGAATTACAAGCGCTTTAAAAGGTGAGCATTCAACTAGTGTTGGTACTAATGTTGACTCATATACATTGCGTCAACCCCTAGGTGTTTGTGCAGGAATTACTCCATTTAATTTTCCTGCAATGGTTCCAATGTGGATGTTTCCTGTAGCTATTGCTTGTGGAAATACTTTTGTACTCAAACCCTCTGAAAAAGATCCAAGTTGCGCAATTAAACTTGCTGAACTTGCAATTGAATCTGGTATACCGCCAGGTGTTTTAAATGTAGTAAACGGAGATAAACAAGCAGTTGATGCTTTATTAGAAGACAAAAATGTTCAAGCAATTAGCTTTGTAGGTTCAACACCAATTGCAGAATATGTATATCGCACAGGAACAAAAAATAACAAAAGAGTACAAGCTCTTGGAGGAGCAAAAAATCATATGGTTATAATGCCTGACGCTGATGTTGATAAAACAACAGATGCTATCATTGGTTCAGCTTTTGGGTCAGCTGGGGAAAGATGTATGGCTATTTCAGTTGCTGTTTGCGTTGGGGACAAAACTAAAGAAAAAGTTAAAAGTAAGTTGTTAGACAAGACTGAAAAACTTAATGTAGGTCCTTATACTGATGAAAAAAGTGATTTTGGACCACTTAATAACAAATCTCATTATGAAAAAGTTCTCGAATATATTGATACTGGAGAAAAAGAAGGAGCAAAATTGCTTGCCGATGGAAGAAATTTTAAACTTCAAGGATATGAAAATGGTTATTTTGTTGGGCCTACAATTTTTGAAAATGTAAAACCAAATATGAAAATCTATAAAGAAGAAATTTTCGGACCCGTATTAAGTATGATGACAACTAATACATATGAAGAAGCATTAAATTTAGTTAATGAACACGAATTAGGAAATGGAGCTGCCGTTTTTACTAAAAGTGGAAATATAGCTAAACATTTCACAGAAAATGCAAAAATTGGTATGATAGGCGTTAATGTTCCTATTCCAGTTCCAGTGGCATATCATAGCTTCGGTGGATGGAAACGTTCATTATTTGGAGACCATTCCATGCATGGCCCAGATGGTGTTAGGTTTTACACCAAACTAAAAACAGCTACAGTAACATGGGTTGAAGATAACGCTGGTCCAGAGTTTACTATTCCAGTTTTATCATAATATTTTTTAAAAATTAGTATTTGCTTGTAACTAACATTTTTTTAATTTCAGCAATTGCTTTTGCAGGATTTAATCCCTTTGGACATGCATTTGTGCAGTTCATTATAGTATGACATCTATAAAGTTTTAGCTCATCAGCAACTTTCTGTAATCTTTCTTTTCTATCTTCATCTCTACTATCTATTATCCACCTATAGGCTTGAAGCAAGACAGCTGGACCTAAATACTTTTCACCATTCCACCAATAACTAGGGCATGAAGTTGAACAGCATGCGCACATAATACATTCATATAGACCATCTAATTTTTCTCTATCTTTCCTTGTTTGTAAATTTTCTATGCCATCATCTTTTTTTGAATTTTTTAACCAAGGTTCTATTGATTCATATTGTTTATATAAAACACTTAGATCTCCAATTAAATCTTTTAAAACTTTTAAATGAGGTAAAGGATAAATATTAATATCTCCTTTTATTTCAGCATGTGGTCTTGTACATGCAAGACCATTTTTTCCATCCATATTCATTGCACATGATCCGCATACTCCATGTGCACATGATCTTCTATAAGCAAGTGATGAATCTATTTCATTTTTAATTTTATTCAATACATCTAATATTTTAGACGGACAATTATCCATATCCACTTCATAAGTATCAATACTTGGATTTTCTCCAGTTGAAGGATCCCATCTATAAACATTAACTTTTCTAATATTTTTTGAACCTGTTTGGTCTTTATAATATTTTCCTTTTTTGATTTTTGAATTTTGAGGTAAATTTATTTGTACCATTAGTATACTCTTTCTTGAGGAGGAAAATATTGCACCTCATTAGTTAAGGTTGTTTTGTGAACTGACCTATAAGTAATTTTAGTTTCACTTTCATTACACCGTGCCAAAGTATGTTGCATAAATTTTTCATCATCTCTTTTTGGATAGTCTTCCCTTGCATGAGCTCCTCTGCTTTCTTTTCGATTATATGCGGAGTCTATAGTTACAATTGCCTGTCTAATTAAATTATCAAATTCCAATGTTTCAACTAAATCAGTATTAAATATTAAAGATTTGTCTTTTACTGATATTGAATCTATACCTTCAAATGGCTTTCTTATTTCTTGAACCCCTTCTTTTAAAGTTTTGTCTGTTCTAAATACTGCACATTTTGACTGCATAGTTTTTTGCATAGCTAATCTTAGATAGGCCGTATTATTAGTTCCATTACCATTTCTTAATTTATCAA
>CAJWKX010000029.1 GCA_913043015.1 uncultured Candidatus Pelagibacter sp.
GTAATTTAGATAAGGCAAATAAAATATTTGAATATTTTAAAAATAATAAAATTGATACTATTATTGATGATACAGAAGAAAATTTTTCTGCAAAAATTAAAAAGTTTAATTTGATAGGAATTCCCTACCAAATTATCATAGGAAAAAAATCTGAAGGTGATTTTTTTGAATTTAAAGAAATTGGAAAAGATTCTGAAAATTTAAATATTAAACAAATTGCAGATATAATCATCAATAAGAAAAAAACAAATTGATTTCAAAATTAGAAAAAGAAGTAACTTTAAGATATTTAAAAACCAGAAAGAAAGATGGTTTTTTAAATATAATCTCAATTTTTTCATTTATAGGAATTAGCTTGGGTGTGGCAGTTTTAATAATAGTTATGTCAGTAATGAATGGATTTCGTACAGAATTAGTAGAAAAAATAATTGGTTTTAATGCTCATGCTGTAGTCAAACCCTATGATCAAGCCATAAGTAAAAAAAGTATTAAAAATAAGCAATTAAGTGATTTGTCTAATAAATTATTGTTTAGCAATAGTGGTGAGGGGGTATTAATAAACAAAGATTACACCAAGGGTTTGTTATTAAGAGGTTACTCAAGGAATGAGTTTGAAAAATTAGATATTGTTAAAAATCAAAATTTTTATGGTAATAGAAAATTAAATTCAAAATTTATATCAATTGGAAAAGAATTAAGTTTTAATTTTGATATAAAAATTGGTGATAAAGTATTAATAATGTCGCCTTCAGGAATTCAAACAATTATAGGAAATTTACCAAAACAAGAAACTTATATAGTCGACTCTATTTTTGATAGTGGATTATCGGATTTTGATCAAAATATAGCTTTTATAAATATAAAGGATTTGGAGAATTTGTTTGATTTAGATAAATCTAAAAGATTTTTAGAAATTTATTTAAAAGATCCAAAAAAAATTGAATTTACAAAAAAAAAATTACAAAAAATTTTTAATCAGGAATATGTTTATACCTGGTCTGATTTAAACAAACCCTTATTTTCAGCACTAAAAGTTGAAAGAAATGTCATGTTTATAATTCTATCCTTAATAATTATTGTTGCTGCCTTTAATATTATTTCGGGTTTAACAATTCTTGTTAAAAATAAAACAAAAGAAATAGCAATATTAAAATCTATAGGAGTTCAAAATAAATCTATAACTAAAATTTTTTTCATGGTAGGTTTTTTCATTGGATCAATAGCTACTCTTTTTGGAATAATTTTAGGCGTGTTGTTTTCTGTTTATATTGAAAATATTAGACAATTATTAAGTAATATTTTTGATATTACAATTTTTCCTGAAGAAATATATTTTTTAAGTAAAATGCCATCTGAAATCAATGTTCAATCAATCTTTTTAATAGCAATTTGTTCAATAATAATAACTTCAATAGTTTCTATATATCCAGCAATTAAAGCATCCAATATGGATCCAGTTAAAGCATTAAAATATGAATAATCTAATCGTAATCAAAAATCTTGTTAAACAATACAACTCTCATAAAAAAATTAAGATTTTAAATAAAATCAATTTTTCATTCAAAAAAGGTAAAGTTTATTCTTTAGTGGGTCCGTCAGGTTCGGGTAAATCTACTTTGTTAAATTTATTATCTCTTATAGATAGACCATCTTCTGGCTATATTAAAATTTCTAATAAAAATATAAATTTTTTAGATACTTCTATTAATGATGAATTAAGAGCTAATAAAATTGGGATTATTTATCAAGATAATAATCTCCTGTCAGACTTTAATGCATTAGAAAATGTATACTTAGCTAGATTATCAATTGATAATAATAAAAATAAAGCAATAGAAGATTCAAAAAAAATTATAAAAAATTTAGGATTATCTAACAGATTAGAGCATTTTCCATCCGAACTATCAGGAGGTGAGATGCAAAGAATAGCAATAGCGAGAGCTCTACTAAATTCACCTGAAATAATTCTTGCTGATGAACCAACTGGAAGTTTGGATTACAGAAATGCAAAAGAAGTATATAAAATTTTATTTAAACTAAAAAGATTTGATAGACTGATAATTTTTGCAACTCATAATAGATATTTTGCCAATATGGCAGATTGTAAAATAGAATTAATTGGTGGTAAAATAAAAGTCACTAATGCAAGAATCAATAAATAAAAATTTCAACCATTTAAAAATACACACTCAATATTCAATTTGTGAAGGTGCAGTAAAAATCAATGAACTTAAAGATTTTTGTAAAGATAATAAAATTCAATCTGTTGGCTTATCCGATACAGCGAATCTTTGTGGCGCATTAGAATTTTCAGAAAATATATCTAAATCAGGTACACAACCAGTTATTGGTACACAAATTATTTTTAAATTTAAAGATATCTCAGGTTTAATTCCATTAATAGCATTCAATAAAAATGGATATAAAAGAATTATTGAACTTTCTTCAAAATCATATTTGGAAAATGACAGTTTATCCGAACCGTATTGTAATTTTGAAGATTTACTGGCTGATAATGAAGGAATAATTCTTTTTTCTGGTGCAATAAACGGACTAATTGGCAAATTATTTAACAAAAGAAGATTAAGTGATATAGATGAAATTTATAAAAAAATTAATTCAATTTATAAAGAAAACTTTTATATAGAGATCCAAAGACATGGTGATCAAAATGAAAAATCTTTTGAAAATTTTAATTTAAACAAATCTAAGGAATTACAAATACCAATAATAGCGACAAACGAAGTTTTCTATCTTGATAAAGAAATGCATGAAGCTCATGATGCTTTAACATGCATCGGGACAAAAACTTATGTTAATGAAAAAAATAGAATAAAATTATCAGGCGAGCATTATTTTAAATCAAATCAAGAAATGTCCGAATTATTTTTAGATTTACCTGAGGCATTGGAAAATAATTATAATTTTCCTTTTCGTTGTAATTTTAGACCTTTGCCTTCAAAACCAATTTTACCAAACATAAGTTCTGGAAAATGGATTAATGCAGACGATTTATTAAAAAAAAATGCTGAAGAAGGTCTTAGTGATAGGTTTTTTAAATTTTTCAAAATTAATACAAATGAAATTGATCAAAATGATAAATATAAAAAGTATAAGATTAGATTAAATCATGAAATTAAAATCATCCAAGAAATGAACTATTCAAGTTATTTTTTAATTGTTTCTGATTACATAAAATGGGCTAAAAAAAAAGGAATACCAGTTGGCCCTGGCAGAGGATCAGGAGCAGGATCTTTAGTCGCTTGGTGTACATCAATAACGGATGTAGACCCAATTAAATTTAATTTGATTTTTGAAAGATTTTTAAATCCAGATAGAATTTCTATGCCAGACTTTGATATAGATTTTTGCGAGGATAAAAGAGACCTTGTTTTTCAATATTTATCAGAAAAATATAAAAATAGCGTTGCACACATTATTACATTTGGAAAATTAAAAGCACGAATGGTTATTAGAGATGTTGGAAGAGTATTAGGTCTTCCTTATGGTTTTGTCGATAGTATCTGTAAAATGATTCCTTTTGAGCCATCTAGACCAATGAGTCTTTCTGAATGTATTAATATTGAACCAAGATTACAGAAATTAGTTAAAGATGATAAAAGAGTAAAAAAATTAATTAATTTATCATTAAAGCTTGAGGGATTGAATCGAAATATTGCAACACATGCAGCTGGCGTTGTTATTGCTGATAAAAAATTAACTGAAACTGTTCCTTTATACAAAGATTCCTCTTCAGACCTTCTATTACCCTCAACACAATTTGATATGTACTCAGCAGAAAATGCAGGTTTAATTAAATTTGATTTTCTTGGTCTTAAAACATTAACAGTTATAAAAAAAACAGAAGATTTAATACACAACAATAATAAAGAATTTAAAATTGAAAATATAAATTATGAAGATCACAAAGTTTATGAACTATTGTCTAGTGGAAAAACAGTTGGCTTGTTCCAGCTTGAAAGCTCTGGAATGAGAGAAGCTTTAATGCAAATGCAACCAAACCGTTTGGAAGATATAATAGCTTTAGTTGCTTTATATCGTCCAGGCCCTATGAGCAATATTTCTATTTACAACGATTGCAAACATGGAAAAAAAAAACCAGATTATCTTCATCCTAAATTAGAAGAAATATTAAAACCAACATATGGTGTAATTATCTATCAAGAGCAAGTAATGCAGATTGCTCAAACTTTATCAGGATTTACTGCTGGAGAAGCAGATATTTTAAGAAGAGCAATGGGAAAAAAAAAGAAACAAGAACTTGAAAAGCAAAAACAAAGATTTATCGAAGGTGCTGCTAAAAACGGAATTAACAAGGAAATTGCAGCAGGAATATTTTTAAAAATAGAGCCTTTTGCACAGTATGGTTTTAATAAAAGCCACGCTGCCGCTTACGCTATTATTGCCTATCAAACAGCATATTTAAAAACTTATTATCAACATGATTTTTTTGCTGCCTCAATGTCTATGGAATTATCCAGTCAAAATAAATTAAGTGAATTCTATGAAGAACTTAGAAGAATAAATATTAATATTATAAGACCAGATATTAATAAATGTTTTGCAGATTTTAGATCAGATAATTTTAATTTTTTTTATGCTTTGGGGGCTTTAAAAAATGTTGGTTATGAATCTATTTCAAATATAGTTAAAGAAAGAGAAAATAATGGAAAATTTAAATCTTTAAATGATTTTATAAATAGAGTTAACCCAAAAGATATTAATAAGCTTCAACTTGAAGGTTTAGTTAAATCAGGAGCTTTTGATACAATTAATTTTAATAGACAATATTTATTTAATTCTATACCGAACATTATTCTTAAATCAAAAAATAACTTTGAAAATAAATCAATAAATCAGATTGGACTTTTTGACGATGAAGAAGATAGGAATGATAATATTCAAGATACAATCAATGATTGGAATATTGAAGAAAGGCTATCAAAAGAATTTGAAACACTGGGCTTTTTTATTTCCGATCATCCTCTCAACCAGTTCACAAATATTTACGAAGAATATAAAATTATCGATTTTACTGATTTTAATAATACTCATGAAATTACCGAAACAAATATAGCCGCAACAGTTTTAAAAATACAAGAAAAAAAAACGAAAAAAGGTAATTCCTATGCAATTGTTAAGTTTTCAGATCTAGATAGTGTTTTTGAACTGTTTATATTTTCAGATATTTTTGAAATGAATAGAAATGTGTTAGTGGAAGGGAATTCATTAATTATAACTTTGGTGAAAAATATTTCTGATGAAGAGAATAGATTTAAAAGAATTAATGTAAAAAAAATAGTTTCGCTTAAAGAATTAATTAATAAGCCCATTAAGACAATTCAATTCAGATCTGAAAATATAGATTCGCTCAAAAGTTTATCAAATTTATCTAAAGAAAAGGCACAAACAGAAGTAAATATAGTCATTAAAGACAATACTAAAAATTTAATATTTAAATTGAAAGATAAAAGACATATAGAAAGAAAAACTCTTGAATCTTTAAAAAGTAAAGATATTTCAACAATAATTGACTAAAAAAATACTTGTTTTCTCAACAATTAATTTGTAAATAACTGCATAAATTAATACGCACACAATTTGTGGTTTTATACCTCCGGTCCTTAAGTGGAAATAATTGTGGTGGCATAACCGGGAAAAAATATGAAGATACCAAACTTAACTATTCAACAACTTTTAGAGGCAGGAGTTCATCTTGGTCACAAGACACTTAGATGGAATCCAAAAATGAAAAAATATATTTTTGGAAAAAGAGATTTAATTCACATTATTGATTTAACCCAAACTTTGGAACTTATAAATATAGCTTTAGAAAAAGTTTACAACATAATTCTAAACAATGGAAAAATACTATTTATTTCAACTAAAAAACAAGCATCAGAAGCAATTGCAGACTTAGCTAAAAGTACTGATCAATATTATGTTAATCATCGATGGTTAGGAGGCATGTTAACTAATTGGGGCACTATATCAAATTCTATAAAAAAATTACAAAAAATTAATACAGATCTCGCTTCTGAAAATAGAGGTTTTACAAAAAAAGAGCTATTAAAAATGAGTGTTCAGAGAGACAAACTTCAAAGATCTTTAGGTGGAATTGCTGATATGAAAAAAATTCCAGACCTAGTTTTTATAATTGATACAAACTATGAATCTTTAGCTATCAAAGAATCGATTAAATTAGGCATTCCAATTATTGCTATTCTGGATTCAAATTCAGATCCAGAAGGAATTGATTTTCCCATTCCTGGTAATGATGATGCTAGAAGATCAATTGATTTATATTGTAACTTGCTTAAAGAAACTATTAAAAATGCAAAAAATGAATCTCCAAACATTTCTGAAAAAAAATTAGTCAAAGAAGATGAAAAAGAAGAAAAATCTTCAGTACCAGAAAAAGAAGAAACAAAGAAAAAATCAGAATCTTCAAAATTAAACTAATAAAATTAATAAATAGTTATGGGCGATATAGAAAAAATTAAACAACTTAGGCAATTAACTGGAGCAGGTTTTAAAGATTGTGGTTCTGCCTTACAAGAATCAAGCGACGATATTAATAAAGCAATAGAAATTTTAAGAATAAAAGGAATTTCTAAAGCTTCAAAAAAAATGTCTAGAGAAGCAAAAGAAGGTGTAATTGCCGTAAGTGGAAATAGTCAAAAAACTTCAATTATAGAAGTTAATTGTGAAACAGATTTTGTTGCTAAAAATGACAATTTTATTAATTTCGTTAAGGAATTAAGTGAATTAAATAACTTAAGTGAGTCAAGTGTAAAAAAGTTAAATGATTCAAAAATGCATAATGGCAAAACAGTTAATGAAAATCTAGTATCCTTAATAGCGAAAGTTGGTGAAAAAATTACTATCGGCAGAACAAAAACTATAAGTCACTCAGGTGCTAAAAACTTTGTTTATCATCATACAGTTGTTAAATATAATTTATCTAAACTGGCAGCAGTTGCTTCTTTAGAAACAAAAGAAAAATCAGAAAAATTAGATTTATTTGGAAAACAATTAACAATGCATATTGCTTCGTCAAATCCCATAGCACTAGATTCAGAAAGTATACAGAAAGAAATCTTGGAAAAAGAACAAGAACTGATCTCAGAAGAGTTGAAAAACTCAGGCAAACCAGAAAAGATTGTAAAAAAAATAAGCATTGGCAAACTTAATAAATTTGTTGAGGAAAATAGTTTATTATCTCAAGCATGGGTTATGGAGCCCAAAAAAAAGGTAAAAGATGTTATAAATGAGTTAAAAATAAATGATTTAAAAATAAAAGATTTTTATAGATTAAAAATAGGCGAATAATGTTTAACGAAAAAACATACAGTCAAAAGATGGATAAAACATATGATGTTTTTATAAAAGAACTTTCTTCATTAAGAACTGGAAGAGCAAACACGAATATGCTTGATTTAGTTAAAGTTGATGTTTACGGACAAAAAATGCCAATAAATCAATTAGCTAGTATAACAACTCCTGAACCCAGAACGATAAATATTCAAGTATGGGATTTAAATAATGTAACACTCATTGACTCAGCGATAAAAAAATCAGCATTAGATTTAAATCCTCAAATAGACGGTCAATTGATTAGACTGCCAATTCCTGATTTAAGCGAAGAAAGAAGAAACGAAATGAAAAAAATCATAAAATCTATTGGTGAAAAGTGTAAAGTTTCTATAAGAAATATAAGACGTGAAGCAAATGATGAACTAAAAAAATTATTAAAATCTAAAAATATTAGTGAAGATGATGAAAAAAAATTTGAAAAAATAGTTCAAAATGTAACAGATCAACATATCAAACAAGTTGATGAGAAAGTTATTTCTAAAGAAAATGAAATAATGACAATATGAATCTACTTAAACATGTCGCTATCATTATGGATGGTAATGGCCGCTGGGGTATAAAAAAAAGAAAATCAAGAAACCATGGTCATAAGCAAGGTCTCAAAACAGTAGAACTGATAATAAGAGAATCAATTAAAAAAAGAATCAGATTCCTAACATTGTATGCTTTTTCAACTGAAAACTGGAAACGACCTAAAAAAGAAATTAGTTTTTTATTTAAACTTTTGGAAAATTTTTTAGTTACTAAGATTAATGATCTTAGTAAAAAAGGAATTAAATTAAAATTTATTGGAGATACGACTATATTTTCAAATAAATTAAAACATATAATTTTTAAATCAGAAAAAACTACAAAAAATAATAAAAAATTACAAATAAACTTAGCATTAAATTATGGATCAAGAAATGAATTAATGTTTGCATTTAAAAATGTGAAAAAAAAAAAATTAAAAATAACCGAAAATAACATTAATAATAATCTTTTTACTAACAAAATTCCCGAACCCGATATTTTAATTAGAACTGGAAATACTTATAGATTAAGTAATTTTTTATTATGGCAAATAGCATATTCTGAAATTTTTTTTGTAAAAAAATTATGGCCAGAATTTAATAGAAAAGATTTTAATAGAATTATTTTTAAATTTAAAAATATAAAAAGGAATTTTGGTAGAGTTTGATGAAAAAAATGTTACTTAATAGAATATTAACTTCTATAGTTTTATTTTTATCTGTTTATATAATGTTTATTGATAGTTTTTTTCTAAGATTGTTTTTATTCATTATTTTTGTTGTTTCTTACTACGAGTTTTATAAATTAATTTATTTAATCAAAAAAAATTTAAAATTAAGTTATTTGAATTTTATTATTTATAACATTATATCATTTTTGTATTTATTGTTTTTCAGTTTGATTGTTTATACTAACTTAA
>CAJWKX010000030.1 GCA_913043015.1 uncultured Candidatus Pelagibacter sp.
GAGTTTGTTTTGGTGTAATAATATTAATACTGAATTGATGAACATGTTAAAATATTGATCTTTAAAGGTAGTTTGTTGATACCTTTTACATGTCAATGCAGCGCTCTACTATTGAGCTAACGGTCCCCTTGATTAACTTTCTAAGAAACTTTTTAATTGTTTAGATCTGCTTGGATGTTTTAATTTTCTAAGTGCTTTAGCTTCAATTTGTCTAATTCTTTCTCTGGTGACAGAAAACTGCAAACCCACTTCCTCTAAAGTATGGTCAGTATTCATACCGACTCCAAATCGCATTCTTAAAACTCTTTCTTCTCTTGGAGTTAGTGTTGACAAAATTTTTGTAGTCGCTTCACTTAAATTTGATTTAATAGCTTGCTCTAATGGGGCTAAAGCTTTTGTGTCTTCTATAAAATCTCCCAAGTTACTATCTTCTTCATCGCCAACAGGTTTTTCAAGAGATACTGGTTCTTTTGATATTTTTAATACTTTTCTTACTTTTTCCAAAGGCATTCTTAATTTTTTAGCAAGTTCTTCCGGTGTGGCTTCTCTTCCAAACTCACTTAAAATTAATCTTTGAGTTCTAATAATCTTATTAATTGTTTCAATCATATGAACTGGAATTCTTATTGTTCTAGCCTGGTCAGCAATTGATCTTGTTATTGCTTGTCTAATCCACCAAGTTGCATAAGTAGAGAACTTATACCCCCTTCTGTATTCAAATTTATCTACTGCTTTCATTAATCCAATGTTTCCTTCTTGAATTAAATCTAAAAATTGCAGTCCTCTGTTTGTATATTTTTTTGCAATGGAAATTACCAATCTCAGGTTTGCTTCAACCATTTCTTTTTTAGCAATCCTTGATTCTTTTTCACCTTTTTGAATCCTGCTTACCAATTTCTTAAAATCGGTGACTGAAATTCCAAGTTTATGACTAATTTCAACCAGCCGTTCTCTAATGTTTTTAAATTCATCTTTATTTTTTTGGAAAAATTTCTTCCAAGTTTCATTTGTGTCTAGAAAAGTTTTTAGATTTGGATTTATTTCATTTCCTATATAAAATTTGATAAATTCTTCTCTGCTTATTTTATTATTTAAAGCTAATCTCAACAAATTACCCTCTAAAGAAATAATTTTTTTATTTTCAGTATAATGTTTTTGCACCAATTCTTCTAGAACAGATGGAGATAGCTGTAATGATTTTATATTTTCAAGAATATTATCAACAATTTTCTTATAATTCTTTTCTTTTGATGGAGAAAAAATATTAATATTTAATAGGCAATCAAGTTTTTCTTTTTGATACTTAACCAATTTATTATATTCTTTCATTAGTGTATGAACAGTTTGTAAAACTTTAGGTCTAATTTCAGTTTCCATTGCTGCCAGTGTTGGGTTAAATTCATCATCTGAAGAATCTGATGTTTCTTCTGAAGTTTTATCGTTTGAAACTGATTCAGTTTTTTTTTGTTTAGCACTTTGCCCTGTATCCTCATCCTCCATATAATTTGTATCAATATCAATAATTTCTCTTACGAGAATTTCGTTATTTTGTAGTTTTGTATTCCAGTCAAAGAATTGTTGCGCTGTAATTGAACTTTGTGACAGGGCATTTAACATAACATCTTTCCCTGCTTCAATTCTTTTTGCAATTGCTATTTCGCCTTCCCTAGATAGAAGTTCAACTCCTCCCATCTCTCTTAGGTACATTCTTATTGGGTCATCACTTTTCTCAACAGTTTTACCTTCTTCTTTAGAAGCTGTTTCTTTTTTTCTTAAAACTTTGTAATCAGATTTTTTTTCAACTAAAGTTATTTTTCCATCTAAGATATGTACAAATGCTTGTTCAAGATTTTCTGAAGATAAATTTCTTTTTCCTAAAGATTTATTTAATTCTTCGTATGTTATAAATCCTCTATGAACCCCACGGCCCATAAGTCTGGCAAATGATTTTGTAATTATTCGTTCCACAATTAAAAGTTAGGAAGTCTTATATAATACTAATTTTGAAAATATCTATGGCTAAATTGATTGATTTAATTGATATTTTGTAATTTTTTTAATTCCTTTATTTGGTCAAAAGTATTTTCATTTAAATCTTTAGAAAATTTTGATTCTAACTCTTCAATTTTTAAATCAATTTCGAATGCTGAAAGATCTTTTATAATTTCATCGTAAATTTCCATAAGTTTATGCTCATCATTATTAATATTTTTCAAGATATGCTTTATTGAAGCATATTTATTTACTTTATCTAAAATTTTTTTGTCAATTGGAATTGACTTTATTTGTGGGTCATTGTTCTCTAAATAATTAATAATTTTTAATATTATCTGTTTATTTTCATTAGAAAATAGATGTAATTCTTTTAAGTTATCTAAGCGGTTTTTGAAGAAGTGCAGATTACTTATAATTAAGAACAATAAAGAGTATTCTTTCAATTCTATTCTATTCAATGATTTAGTTTCATTAAATATTTTTTGAGTTGATTTTAAAGAAGAAATTTTTTTAGGGATAAATTTTTTTTTATTATTTATATTTGGAGTAAAAAAAGATAATTTTTCCAAAAAAAATTCTAAAATATATTTTTTTATAAATTCATCTTTGATAGAATTCGCAATAGATCTTAGTTTTTTTTCTAAAATTGCTAAAGATGAAGGAGATCCAGTAGATTGTTTATGATAATGGCTAAAAATAAATTGATGTATTGAAACTTTATTTTCTTTTGTAAATGATAAAAAAATATCTTTGCCATTTTTGTTTACATAACTATCTGGATCTTCTTCATTAGACAAAAATAGAAAAGAAATATGTTTTTCGGGTTGCAATTCTTTGATACAGTTTTCCGCAGCTCTTACTGCCGCTTTATAGCCGCTTTCATCACCATCAAAGCAAATGATAACTTCATTAAAGAATTGTCCAAGCATTAATATTTGTTTTTCTGTTAGGCTTGTACCTAAATTTGCTACAGCATTTTCAACCCCATTGTTGCTTAAACCAACTACATCCATATAACCTTCAACTAAAAATACCTGGTCTATAGAGTTTGAAAATTTTCTAGCTCTATCTAAGTTGTATAAGTTATTTCCTTTTCTAAAAAATTGTGTTTCCGGAGAATTGATGTATTTGGCTAGGTAATTATCTTTTTGAATTGTACGTCCTCCAATCGCAATGGGTTGACCGGAAATTGAATTAATAGGAAATATTATCCTATCTCTAAATCTTTCAGCATAATGTTTTTTTTTTTCATCAAAATAAAATAGACCACATTCTTTTAAAAATTTTTCATCAAATTTATCCTTTATTCTTTCATAAAAACTAGGATTTTTTTCAACATAGCCAATTTTAAATTTTTGAATTTCTTCAGTAGTTAAGCTTCTTTTTTTTTTTAAATAGTCTTTTGCTAATTCTGAACTGCTATTTTTTAGAAGTGCTGCGTGATAAAATTCAATATATTTAGAATAAATAGAAACATATTGTTGCCAATGTTTTTCTCTTTCTTCATCTTTTTTTGAAAAAGTATAAGGTCTTATTCCTGCTAAATTTGCCAAAGTTTTAACTGTTTCTCCAAATTTTAAATTTTGAGTTTTCATTAAAAAATCAAAAATATTACCATGTTCAGATGTGCTAAAACAATGATAAAAACCTTTTTCATCATTTACAGTGAATGAAGGTGTTTTTTCATTTTTGAATGGAGACAATCCAACAAATTCCTTTCCTCTTTTTTTAAGATTTACTGTTTTGGATACAACCGCAGAAACTTTTAATCTTGCTTTTATTTCCTCTAAATATTCTTTAGGGTATTTCATTGCTTATTTAATAACTCTTTTAAAATAGATCCTGCTTTTGAAAAATCTATAGTATCTGAGTAATTCTTTCTAAGCTCTCCCATTATCTTTCCCATATCTTTTACTGAATTAGCTCCTATTTTTTGAATAATTTCATTACAAATTTTATTTGTTTCCTCTTCACTCAATTGCTTAGGCAAATAAGATTCTAGTACTTGTACCTCTCCTTCTTCGACTTCTAACAAATCTTGTCTATTATTTTTTCTATAAATTTCGATTGATTCGGATCTTTGTTTTATCATTTTCTTGAGGAGTTTTTTAATATCTTCGCTATCAATTCCTTTTTTGTTGGGTCCCGATCTATTTAATATTTCTAAATCCTTAATTGAGGATAAAATTAACCTAAAAGTTGATATTTTTCCTTTATCTTTAGCTTTTAATACTTTTTTATAATCATTATCGATCTTATCTTTAAGAGACATTATTTTTCTTAATCTACTGTATAGACAATTTTGTTCAAAAGAAAAAATTCTATTTTTAAAAATTTGTATTAGATCTGTTGCGGAAATTTAAGTTTTATTGTATTAACCTTTAACTCATGAGTTGTAATTGATCAATAAACCAAAAGGTAACTCAAATAAATTATCTCATTTTTCCCCAGGCATTTTAGTTCTTGAAAATAAAACCATATTTAGAGGTATTGGTATTGGCTACCAAGGTACAGCTACCGGAGAAGTCTGCTTTAACACTTCTTTAACTGGATATCAGGAAATAATTTCAGACCCATCATATGCTGGACAAATAATTAATTTTACTTTTCCACACATTGGTAATGTTGGAACCAATAAAGAAGATCATGAGTCAGACAACATTTGGACAAAGGGAGTTATATTTAATTCGGAAATTACTAATCCTTCAAACTATAGATCTTTAAAAAATTTAGATACTTGGTTAATAAAAAATAAGATTGTAGGTATTACTGGCCTAGATACTAGAAATTTAACAAATTTTATAAGGGATAAGGGTGCTCCAAAAGGAACTATTTCAAACAATAAGAATGGTAAATTTAATGTTAAAAAACTTTTAAATTTATCAATAAAATGGCCTGGATTAAACAAACTTGACTTGGCTAAAACAGTTACCACAAAAAATAAATATGTTTGGCAAGGATATAAAACTTGGAAAAAAGAAAAAGGATTTGAAAAAAACAATAAAAAAACTTTTAAAATAATAGCAATAGATTACGGAATTAAAAAAAATATTTTAAGATATTTTTCAAATTTTAATTGTAAAGTTATTGTAGTTCCTTGCACATTGAGTGCGAGTGAAATTTTAAAGATGAAACCAGATGGTATTTTTTTATCAAACGGTCCGGGGGATCCTGCTGCAACAGGAAAGTATGCTATCGAAATTATTCAAAAATTAATCAAAGAAAATATTCCAATATTTGGTATATGTCTTGGTCATCAAATATTAGCCTTGGCATTAAAAGCTAAAACAAAAAAGATGAAATTAGGTCATAGAGGAGCCAATCATCCTGTAAAAAATTTATTAAATCAAAAAGTTGAAATTACAAGTCAAAATCATGGATTTGAAATATTAAAAGAAAGTTTACCAAAAAATGTTGAAATAACACATAAATCTTTATTTGATAATTGCATTGAAGGAATTAAGTTAAAAAATAAACCAGTATTTTCAGTTCAGTATCATCCAGAGTCAAATCCTGGTCCACAAGACAGTGTGTATTTATTCAAACAATTTATCAATGAAGTAAAAAAATATGCCAAAAAGAAAAGATATTAAGAAAATTTTAGTAGTAGGAGCAGGCCCAATAATTATAGGTCAGGCTTGTGAATTTGATTATTCGGGAACTCAGGCATGTAAAGCTCTAAAAGATGAAGGTTATAAAGTAGTTTTAATAAATTCTAACCCTGCAACTATTATGACCGATCCAGGTGTTGCTGATAAAACATACATTGAACCCATAACAATAGAAGTTTTAGAAAAAATATTAATAAAAGAAAAACCTGATGTAATTTTACCAACTATGGGTGGCCAAACTTCTCTGAATTTAGCAATTAAAGCCAAAAAAATCGGACTGCTTAAAAAATATAAAATTGAACTAATTGGTGCAAACTCTAAAGCCATTTCTAACGCAGAAGATAGAAAAAAATTTAGGAAAAATATGACTGATATTGGATTAGATCTTCCAAAGTCAGAAATAATCAAAAATATTAAGCAAACTCAAAAATGTTTAAAAAAAATAGGATTACCTGCAATTATTAGACCTGCTTTTACACTTGGAGGTCTCGGAGGAGGTATTGCAAAAAACAAAAAAGAATTTTTTAATATTGTTAAACAAGGCCTCGATGCGTCACCTGAAAGTCAAGTACTCGTAGAAGAATGTCTAGAAGGTTGGAAAGAATTTGAGATGGAAGTTGTAAGAGACAAAAAAGATAACTGCATTATTATATGTTCTATAGAAAATATAGATCCTATGGGAATTCATACTGGAGATTCTATCACTATAGCACCTGCCTTAACACTAACAGATAAAGAGTATCAAATAATGAGAAATGCTTCAATTGCATGCCTTAGAAAAATTGGAGTAGAAACTGGAGGATCTAATGTTCAATTCGCTATTAATCCAAAAAATGGAAGAATGGTTATCATTGAAATGAATCCTAGAGTTTCTAGATCATCTGCTTTAGCGTCGAAAGCAACTGGTTTTCCAATAGCAAAAGTAGCAGCAAAACTAGCTATTGGTTACACCCTTGATGAATTAAAAAATGATATAACAAAAGTAACTCCTGCGTCATTTGAACCAACAATAGACTATGTAGTTACTAAAGTTCCAAGATTTACTTTTGAAAAATTTTCTAATTCTCCTGCAATATTAGGAACTTCAATGAAATCTGTTGGGGAAGCTATGGCAATTGGTAGAAACTTTAAAGAATCTCTTCAAAAAGCATTGGTATCTCTAGAAGTTGGTTTTTCAGGTTTAGATAGAATTTTTGATTTAAATAGGAAAGAAATTGAAAAAAAATTAAAGATAAATATTCCAAATAAAATTTTGTTGATTGCTGAAGCAATACGTAAAAAAATTAAATTAACTAAAATATATAAATTGTCAAAAGTAGATCCTTGGTTTTTAGAGCAAATTAAAGAAATTGTAGATGTGGAAAAACAAATCTCCAAAAAAGGTTTGCCTAAAAACTTTAATGATTTTAATAAAATTAAATCTATAGGATTTTCAGATAAAAAATTATCTCAATTATCTGGTTTAAAAGAAAAAATTGTTAGAAAAAAAAGATTGGCTTTACATGTTTTCCCAGTATTCAAGAAAGTGGATACATGTGCTGCTGAATTTAAATCTTTCACACCTTATATGTATTCAACATATCAAAGAAATTTTATGTTAAATACAGAATGTGAAGCAGATCCGTCATCCAAAAAGAAAGTAATTATTTTAGGAGGTGGGCCTAACAGAATTGGTCAAGGCATAGAGTTTGATTACTGCTGCTGTCAAGCAAGTTTTGCCTTAAAAGAAACAGGATATGAAACAATAATGATTAACTGCAATCCTGAAACAGTCTCCACTGATTATGACACAAGCGATAGATTATATTTTGAGCCTTTAATTGAAGAGTATGTTCATAACATAATTTTAAAAGAAAAATCTAAAGGTAATTTAGTAGGTATAATTGCTCAATTTGGAGGACAAACTCCTATAAAATTAGCAAAATTTCTTCATGAAAATTCATTGCCTATTATAGGAACTCAATATTCTTCAATTGATCTTGCTGAAGACAGGGACAAATTTAGAAAACTTTTAATTAAATTAAAATTAAAACAAGCAAATAGTGGAACTGCAAAATCTTATAATGAAGCAATTAATATTGCTGAAAAAATTGGTCTACCTTTAGTCGTTCGGCCATCATATGTTTTGGGCGGTAGAGCAATGGAAATAGTTCATGAAAAAAATCAACTTAAAAATTTTGTGAAAGAAGCTTTTAAAGCAGCAGAAAACAGCCCAATATTAATCGATAAATTTATTAATAATGCTATGGAGGTTGATGTTGACGCCATTTCAGATGGTAATGAAGTATTTGTTGCAGGGATAATGCAACATATTGAAGAGGCTGGTATTCATTCGGGTGACTCGGCTTGTTGTCTGCCCCCAGTAGCTATTAAGGAAAAATTATTAGTCAAAATTAAAAATCAAACAAAAAAATTAGCAGTAGCGCTAAAAGTAAAAGGTTTTATGAATGTGCAGTTTGCAATTAAAAATGACGAAATTTATATAATTGAAGTCAACCCAAGAGCTAGCAGAACTGTTCCGTTTGTTTCAAAGGCTAAAGGAATCCCTTTAGCTAAAATTGCTTCAAAAGTAATGACGGGTGAAAAATTATCAGAATTTAATTTAATAAATAAAAATAAGAATATGTTTGCTGTGAAAGAAGCTGTTTTCCCATTCAATAAATTTCCAAACGTTGATGTGTTGCTGGGCCCTGAAATGAAATCAACGGGAGAGGTAATGGGAATAGATAAAGATTTTGGCCTTGCATACGCTAAAAGCCAAATTGCTGCTGGCAATTCACTACCAACAAGAGGGTTAGCATTTATTTCTTTAAAAGATAAACATAAAAATGAAGGTATAGATTTAGCAAAAAAATTGGTTGAATTAAATTTTACATTGTGTGGGACCGAAGGTACTGCAAACGCAATAAAAAAAAATGGAATCAAATGTAAAAAAGTCAATAAAGTAAGTGGAGGATCTCCTCATATTATTGATATATTAAATGCAAAAAAAATTGCCTTAGTAATCAATACCGGAGGTGGAAAACGTACTTATCGTGTTCAAGATTCAACTTCCTTAAGAAGAGCAACATTAATTAATAAAGTTCCATATTGTACAAATATGTCTACTGCTTATGCTTGTTTAGAAGGTATTAAATCTCTTAAATCAAAAAAAATGAATGTTAAAGCAATCCAAAATATCTTTCATTAATCAACTGGCCAATCAGTTTTAAAAGT
>CAJWKX010000031.1 GCA_913043015.1 uncultured Candidatus Pelagibacter sp.
TATCTCATTCAAGAGCAATTATTGAGCTAGACGGAGAGAATGCAAAAGAAGTATTAAAGAAAGGATGCCCATTTAATTTTAACGAAATAAAAAAAAATAACTGTGTGAATTCTATATTTAATGGCATAACAATTACTATTGATATGATTGATGATAATCCAAACAAGATAAGATTGTTTGCTCTTAGAAGTTTTGGCGAGTCCCTGTATCATGACATAACAGATGCCAGCTTAGAGTTTGGTTACAAAGCTATCTAAGAATATTTATTATTCTTTGGTAACGTAGAATTTAATTTGTAATAGTCTAGTTTATTTTTCACAAAAATATTCATTTTTTCCTTTAAACTTGTGGGGTTCTTAAATAATCCAGCAGAAATAGATATTGTATCACTATTAATAAATTTAAAAAAAATACTAGCACCGCATTTATTACAAAAACCTCTTTTTGCTTTTTTGGAAGATCTATACCATTTGAGTGTTTTTTTAGAAATAAATTTTAAGTTATCTTCTAAAGTGCTTGTGTATGCTGCAAAATTTCCATGAGTCTTCATACATTGGGAACAATGACAATTCAATACATGTCTCAAATTTCCTTTGATCATAAATTTTACTTTACCACAAAGACATGAAACTATTTTCTTACTGTTGTTAGACATAACCATGCGTTTACTCCTTTCGTTTTAATATAATCAGACATAAAAAATTCTTTAATTTTCAAAATCCCGTTTTTTTCCATTTCTTTAATTTTTTTGTCAAATCCATATTCTTCATAAATACCAACATTAATAGTGAAAGATATGTTGCCACCATTTTTACAAATTCTAGTCATTTCATCAAGTGCAGGCGGATGAACATGTCCATAAGTAAAAGTACCAACGCATATGATCGCATCATAAGTGTTATCTTTAAATAATATTTTTTTATTTAAATCTATTTTATATAAATTTTGATAAAGATTTTTAGGTACTTGCTTTATCATGCTTTGAGAAAAATCAGCACCGTCTAAAATATTATATCCATTTTTTTTTAGTTCAATACCAACTAAACCAGTGCCACAACCTGCATCAAAAATTTTTGTTTTATTATTTTGATTATATTTTATGAAAACAGAAACAGTTTCTCTTGGAGCAGAATAATCCCAATCAAGCATATCCTTGTTATAATTGTTATCTTCTGTCCAAACGTCATAATATTTTTTAATTTCTTTACCTGTTTTTAATTTATAAATTGGTAGTTTATTTTCAATCTCATTTTTTGACATTAATTTGTCTTCATTCCTTTCATCTTCCAATTTTTTAGTCCCCCAACTAAATGAAAGCAATTTACATAATTATAGGATTTTGAAATCTTAACTGCTAACGCAGATCTGTGTCCAACAGCACAATAAAATAATATTTTATTATTTTTATATTTTTTTTTATTTTGACTTAAATAATTTTCAATTTTTGGAAAAGGTACCATTATACAATTTGAAATTTTTCCATATTTTTTAATTTCATTTTCCTCTCTTAAATCAATCAATACGGTATCCTTATTTTTTATTTCTTCTTTAAATTTATTAACATCTAATCCATTATTTGCTTTTTGTTTTTCTAGATTAATTCCAAGGTTTAAATTTTCAGGAACTGCTATATCCATAAGTTTTGGATTAGGTAAATTTAAATTATTCATTATTTCTACATATTCATCTGAAGATTTTACTTGGAGTCTTGGATTAAATTTTTTTTCTTCACCTATCGTGCTTACTAACTTGCCTTTATAATCGTGCGCTGGATATACTAAAATTTTTTTTGGCAATTTTAATAAAATTTTAAATATTGAATTATAAGATTCATATGGATTTCCATTTTGAAAATCAGTTCTGCCAGTTCCACGAATTAACAATGTATCACCTGTAAAAACTCTATCTTTCATTAAAAAACTGAAGCTGTCAGATGTATGACCGGGAGTATGTAAAGCTTTTAATTTTAATTCACCTATATTAATAAACTCTCCATCAGCAACATTCATAGAAACTACATCGGATGGTGTTTTGTCTCCCATTAAAGTTACACAGTTTGTTTGATCTCTAAGTTTGGCCATTCCAGAAACATGGTCTGCGTGGATATGAGTATCTATTACTTTTATTAATTTTAGATTTAGTTCATTTAATAATTTCAAATATTCATTTACGTTCTCTAGTACTGAATCTATAATTATTGCCTCCCTTTTTTTTGCTGACGCAATCAAATATGTATATGTACATGAAACATTATCAAAAAGTTGTCTAAAAATCATATTGACTCAATACTCAAATTATTTTTTCTCTTAAAGTACAAAAATACAGCAAATATAAACAATTTACTCATAATGGATAGTGCAAAGAACTTACTATCTTGAGTTGAAGCTCAAAATCAGTAAACATCATAATGTGGAGATAAATAAGATAGTTTTGTATGTTTTTGTAACATTGTTTTTGACCGGATGTTATCAATCAACAGCAATGGTTGGGCCTACGCTTACACTTGTTTCAACTGGAAATATTTCTCAGGCAGGATTTACTTTTATAACAAATAAAGCTGTTGAAAAAAGAACGGGAATGACAACAACTGAATATGTTTCAACAATATTAGAAGAAAATAATAAAAAAACCAAAAAAAATAAAAAAATTCATGAAGATTTAATTATTCTAGTCCAAACACATTTTGAAAAAACAAGAAAAAAATTATTCTTACAGGATAAATCTAAAATACTTAATTGAATTAACTTAGGTTTGTCTTTCATAGATAAAATTAAATTACATATTTAGTGAAAAAACATGAATTTGGATCTTCTTTATAATGCGCAAAAGGCGCACAAGTTTTAAAATTAAATTTTGTAAATAATTTTCTAGCTGGCTCAAAAAATTGTCCAGCACCAGTTTCAATACTAAGCTTTATTATTCCCGATTTTTTTGCTTCCTCGGTAAGGTAATTAATTATTTTTTCACCAACACCTTTTTTTCTAAATTTATCAGCTACTCTGATAGATTTGAATTCTGCATGATTTTTATCTAAAAATTTTAAAGCACAACATCCTATTAATTCATTATTTTCCCAGAAACTCCAAAACTTAATACTTTGATCTTTAAGACCAGCAATATCTAAAACATGAATACTACCTGCCGGCGAAACTGATCTTAGTTCAATGAAATGTTTAGTTAACAGTTCATTTACTTGAGGATTATCAAAATTACCTTCAATAGATTTCATAGATTTAATGACATATAAGCTAAATATTATTTAAACCAATAAAAAAAGTATTTAAATTTAAGTTAATATTGACTTTGATTATAGCGGCTGAGATATTTATGTATGTGTGGAAGATATGTGGTCACGAATCCAGTTTCTAAAACTAAGGGTTTAGTTAAAACAGCTATTAAAGTAGAGGATAAAGAAAATTATAACGCTCATCCTTATCAAGATCTTCCAGTAATTAAAAAATATTCTAATGGAAATACTCTAGAAAACTTAAAATGGGGGATAATTCCATCTTGGGTAAAGAAAAAGGAATTTAAGTCTTTGATTAATGCAAGATTAGAGACAATTGATGAAAAAGTATCTTTCAAGAAATTAATACAATTAACAAGATGTGTTGTAGTTGCAGATGGATTTTATGAATGGAAACGTGAAAAAAAAAATAAAATTCCATATTATTTCTTAAGAGAAGATAAAAAATTTATGTATATTGCTGGAATATATGAAAATAGTCAGTTTTGCTTAATTACAGAAGAGTCAACTAGAAACGTTTCTGAGGTACACCATAGACAACCTGTTATACTTAACGAAAAAGATGTTAAAAGATATTTAAATGTTGAACTTAATGGTTCAAGTTTTTTGAAGGAATGTAAAAGACCTAATATAGAATTTTATGAAATTTCTAAAGATGTAAATAAACCAACAAACAATAGTATTTCTTTAATTCAAAAAGTTTCAAATTAATTATTTAATAATATTTTCTAAAGATTCTATTTGACCGATTTTAAATATAATAGCGTCTTCTTTATCAAAACCATAATTTATGGCATTATCTTCGAATCTTTTTGGTGGATCCATAATAGGCTCTAAGGACAAAACAAAAGTTCCCCAATGCATTCCAAGTACTTTTTTACTTTTTAGATCTTGAGCAATATTTAGAGCTTCCTCGGGAGTAGTATGGTAGATGGATTTGTTAAACATTGGTCTAAAATCATAAGCTCCAATATTGATCATTGTTAGATCAATTGGTCCATATTTTTTACCAAGATCTTTATAAATATCTCCATATCCAGTATCACAAGCAAAGAATATTTTTCTTCCATTATGTTCTATTAAAAAATTTCCCCACAATGTTTTGTTTGTATCCCAAAAGGTTCTTTTTGACCAGTGAACTGCTGGCAATAGAGTAATTTTGAGATCATTAAACTTACTTTCATCGTACCAGTCCATTTCAACAACATCTTTAAATCTATTACCTGTAAAATACTTTCCAAGTTTTAATGGAGTTAAAACTTTTGAATTTTTATAGGGATATTTTCTAATTGTATCCATATCCTGATGATCATAGTGATTGTGAGTTAATAAAAATAAATCTGTTTTTGGTATTTCACTCAATTTCAATGCAGGCTTAGTATACCTTTTAGGACCAAAAAATAATGGTCCTGCATTATTAGAAAATACTGGGTCAGTTATTATTACATTATCACCTAACTTAATTAAAAAAGTAGCATGTCCAATCCAAGCTATATAATCATCATTTTTATATTTTTCTAAATCAGACAAAACTCTTTCTTTATCTATGACATGTTCTTTAGGAACAGTCATATCTAATTTTTTCTTTTCTTTATTAAATACTCTATATGACCAATTTACATTTTCGATCCTTTCAGGGGATCCTTCTGGATTTCTAAAAGTTCCATCTGGTAAATGGTGATATGGTTTTTTTTCCATGGAATTTAAATTTATAGAATAATTAAATAAAATAAATAATAAGAATATTAATTTTATCACTTAATAATGAGCTTATTTAGTAATTATTGTTAAATGGCCCATCTTTCTTTTTTCTTTTATTTCATTTTTTAAGTAGTCATAAAAAAACTCATTTTCATTAAATTTTTTGTTTCTGTAAAATGAAATATCTTCTCCAATTAAATTGATCATTTTTGCATTATACAGTTTTTTTGTTTCTATTTTTTCAAGACCACACACGGCTCTTACATGGTTTTCAAATTGACTTATGTTATGAGAATTTATTGTAAGGTGACCTGAATTATGCACTCTAGGAGCTATTTCATTTAAATATAAATTGTCGTTTTTATCTATAAAGTATTCAACACAAAGAGTTCCTATATATTCAAGTTCTTCTGCAATTAATGTAGCCCAATCCATGGATTTATGAAATAATTTTTCACTTATATCAGCAGGTATTTTTGAATATTTTAATATTTGATCCTCATGAATGTTTTCAATTGGTTCATAAATTTCATATTTTTGATGACTGAATCTTGTGACTATAACTGAAATTTCTTTTTTTAATTTTACTTGTTTTTCTAAAATATATTCTTTATTGAAATCTACATTAAGATTATTCAAATCTTTTTCTGAATTAATTTTAAATTGACCCTTGCCATCATAACCTAAAGTGCAGGTTTTAAGTATTCCTGGCAACAGTTCTGTGCTGGATTTCAAATCACTATCATTTTTTACAGCCACATATGATGTTGTTCGGATATTAATGTTATTCACGAAATCTTTTTCAAACAATCTATTTTGAACTATTTTATTTATCTTTGGTTTAGGAAGAACTTTTTTATTATGAGAAATTTTATTTAATGTTTCATAAGGTATGTTTTCAAATTCGAAAGTAACCACATCAACTTTACTAACAAATTCATTAATTTTTTCTTCATCATTATATTTTCCATAAATAAATTCATTTGCAAAATTTTGTGCTGGAGCATCAATGTCATCACAATAAATAACTGTTTTAACATCAATTTCTTTTGCTGCAGTTGACAACATACTTCCTAACTGACCACCACCAATAATACCAAGAATAGGCTTTCCCATTTTACCTAGGTTTCTTTTTGACCGAACGAGTTTGCTTATTTCTCCAATGAGATAAATTTTTTCTAATTTTTAAATCACTTACTGAAATTATTGAAGCAGCAAATAAAGCTGCATTAATAGCTCCATCTTTACCTATTGCTACGGTTCCTACAGGAATACCTTTTGGCATTTGTGCTATCGATAGAAGACTATCTAATCCTTTTAATTTTTTACTTTCAATTGGAACTCCTATAACAGGAATTCTTGTTAAGGAAGCTATCATTCCTGGCAAATGTGCTGCGCCACCTGCGCCAGCAATAATTACTGAAATGTTATTTTTTTTAGCACTTTTGGCAAATTTATACATTCTATCCGGTGTTCGATGCGCAGATACAATTTTAGTTTCGTGTTTTATCTTTAGTAATTTTAAAATTTTTTTACAGTATTTCATTGTTGAAAAGTCAGATTGACTTCCCATCACTATCGCGACCTTATGATTATCTTTTTTTAAAGACATTTATATCTTTTAATATCAAAAAATTATTTACTAATATATAATTTAATTCATGAATTATAGAATTGACAATCTTCAATATTGTAATTGGGAAAGAGAAATATTTGAAATAAACCATGAAGCAGGTTTAAATGCTGTTCATGTAACAGTAGTTTATCATGAAGATTTTGACGAATTTTTAAAGCGAACTAGTGAATGGAACAAACACTTTGAAGAAAACTCTGATCTTATTTTTTTAGGAAAAAGCTACAAAGATATCGAAAAAGCAAAATTAGAAAATAAAACAGCAATTTTTTTTGGATTTCAAAATTGTTCACCAATAGAGGATGATATTAATTTAGTTGAAAAAGTTCATGAACATGGATGCCTTTTTATGCAACTTACTTACAACAACCAGTCTCTTTTAGCTACAGGTTGTTACGAAAAAAATGATAGTGGAGTTACAAATTTTGGAAGAGAAGCAATAAAAGAAATGAATAGGGTAGGCATCGTAATTGACATGTCTCATTCTGCAGAAAAAAGTACTTTAGATGCAATTGAGATAAGCGAAAAACCAATCGCCATAACACATGCCAATCCATCTTTTTGGTATAACGCAAAAAGAAATAAATCGAACGAACTATTAAAAACATTGTCAGAAAGTGGTGGCATGTTGGGATTATCATTATATCCGCACCACTTAAGAAATAATACAAACTGTACATTAGAGAGTTTTTGTGAAATGACAGCGAAAACTGCAGAACTAATGGGAGTAAAAAATATAGGAATCGGTTCTGATCTATGTCTTAACCAACCAGATAGTGTTGTTGAATGGATGAGAAATGGAACATGGACTAAAATAAAAAATTATGGAGAAGGTTCAAAAGTTAAACCTGGATTTCCAAAGCAACCAGATTGGTTTATTGACTCAAGAGGATTTAAAAATTTAGAATCTGGTCTTAAAAAAATAGGTTTTAATGAAGAAGAAATAAATGGAATTTTAGGAAATAATTGGTTTAATTTTTATAAAAGAATAAATTAATGAAAATTAATTTAAGAGACCCAAATATCGTAATGAAATTATCTAAACTTGGATCTTTTCATCAGTCAAAATTATCTTTTCTAAGATCTTTTTTGAGAGAGTTTAAGGATTGGAAATATAGTAGAGATTTGTTTAATTTGGATGAAAATGGATATGGTACAGCAGTTTATTCATTTAAAAAAAATAAAAGGACTTATTCTTTAGTTTGTTTTGCAAATAAAATTACAGATGAAGAAAGATCAGATAGAGTAATAGCAACCAAATGGGACGCATCTTTTGCCTTATATGATGGGATACCAACTAAAAAAGATTTAGAAAGGTTATCCGATAATGTTCCAAAACAAGAAGCAGGAAGACTATCTTATAAAGAATTAAGTTTAGCTAGAGCTAATAAATCAGTTAGAATTTTTGATCATGTAGCAAAAAGTCTATCAGATGGAAAACAGCCAGATAAAGAATTATTATCCAAAGTCGGTTACTTATACAGAACAACAGCGGTATATGGATCTGGTAAATTTGGATTAGCTGATAGATTTAGAATTAAAAACAGAGAAGAAATTTGTGGGCCATTTAGATTAGAGATGATGCTAGTTTATTTGGCAAGACAATTTACTTTTGATCAGGTAAATCATATTGCAAAATGTAAAAATCCTGAAAAAGCAGTAGAACTTGATAAAGATATTTGTGGAAATCTTGGAATAGGTAATTCTACTGGATTAGGACTTGCACCTTTTATAGTAAATCATCCGACACTTTTAAATAATTGGATATTAGCAAGAGAAACAGCATTAAAAAAAATTAG
>CAJWKX010000032.1 GCA_913043015.1 uncultured Candidatus Pelagibacter sp.
AGTAATCTTGCCTAAAAGTATTTAATAATAGTCTAAATGGTATCAACATAACTAGCGCAATAAAAAGTTTAACAGCTAAGTCGCCAAAAGATAAAGAAACCCAAGGAACACTGGTTCCATAGAATGATATTGAAAAAAATAAGAAAGTATCTATCGTTGAGCCGACTAATGATGAGGCTAAAGGAGCTAGGTACCATCTTAAATTATTTCTAAATTTGTCAAAAACATTAATATCAATTAATTGTGAAACCAAAAAAGCAGTGCCAGAACCAATTGCAATTCTTATTGAAATTATATCCTTAAAGCTAGTTGAAACAAATAATGTAAAAGCTACTCCAATGATAAATCCAAAATATACAATTTTTCCTGCTTTAATTTTTCCATAAGATCTATTAGCCAGATCAGTAATCAAAAAAGCAAGTGGATAACTGAAAGCTCCGTATGTTAAAATTTCAGAAAGTCCAAAATAATTTACTGGAAATTTAACTAAAAAATTTGAAACTAGCACTACAACTCCCATCAAAATTGATAGAAGTAAATAAAGTTTATTCATTAAGCAGATTTAGAAAGTATAGATTTTTTCAACTTTCTTAGTCTGATTGATAAATTTCTTGCTTTGGCATCTTTAATAAATTGATCAAAACTACCTTTTTTATCAACAGATCTTACGCCAGCATTTGAAACTGTTAAACGAAGATTTTTATTTAAAATTTCACTTTTGAATTTTGCTTTTTTTAAATTAGGCAAAAATCTTCTTTTTGTTTTATTGTTAGCATGACTAACTTTGTGCCCCTTAAGAGGTATTTTACCAGTTAATTCACATTTTTTAGACATAATAATTTTATGACTATATAAGAGTTGATAATAAACCAGTCAAGTTCATATATTTATATTTATCTTAATAAACCTCAATAAAATTCCAAAAATTCATATTTAATATAATTATTTTAGCTTTTGCTTCCTATGATTGAGTTTAAATTATTAATTCCTTCTTTTTTCAGAATTATATTTAATTCATTGATAATTTTATTCACAATATTTGGACCTTCATAAATCATACCGGTATATAATTGAATTAAATTTGCCCCACATAATAATTTTTCATAAATACTCTTACCAGAGTCAACTCCACCAACTCCTATTATTATTATTTTACCTTTTAAAATTTTATAAAATTTATTAATTAATAAATTTGATTTTTGTTCTAAAGGTTTGCCAGATAATCCACCTTTTTGATATTTATTTGAATTTATCAAATTACTTCTATTATTTTCTGTTGTATTTGAAATTATAATTGCAGAAATTTTGTAATTTAAAAAAATTTGAGCTATTTCATCAATTTGATTATCTCTAATATCTGGAGAAATTTTAATTACTATTGGAATATCAGTTTTGAGTACTTTCTTTTCTTTATCAATCGCTGATATTAGATTTTCTAATTCTTGTTGGTTATGAAAACTTCTTAAATTTTCTGTATTTGGAGAAGAAATATTTATTGTCAAGTAATCAGCTAGGTTATAAAAAGTTCTTAGTCCAATCAAATAATCGCTAATTCTATTTACTGTATCTTTGTTGGGTCCTATATTAATTCCTAATAAACTTTTAGGAGGGTTATTTCTAATTCTTGAACTTATTTTCTTTGCGCCAGAGTTATTAAATCCTAGTCTATTAATTAAAGCTTTATCTTCTTCTAGTCTAAACATCCTGGGTTTTGGATTTCCATATTGTTTAAGCGGTGTTACAGTTCCAACTTCTACGAAACCATATCCTAATTTAAACAAAGAATTATAAACTTCAGCATCTTTATCAAAACCTGCAGCCATTCCAATTGGGTTTGCAATGTTTTTCCCAAAAATATTTGTTTTTAAAAGCTCATTAATCTCTTGTCTAAATGATGGAATATAGTTCAATTTTAAAGCTTTGATTGCTAAATTGTGTGCTAATTCTGGTTCTAATTTAAAAATTAAAGGTCTTAATTTTGAAAACATTAATTTATTTTATTTTGAATAAGTTTTTTTGTCTCATTAACCCCAAAAAAGCTTATAAAAAAACCCATTCGAGGACCATTTTCATCTCCAAAAACCACTTCATAAACTAATTTAAACCAATCCCGCAAATTATCTTTGTAACCATTTTCTTTTCCAACTGTATATATTTTGGATTGAATTTCTTCTGGTTGCATTTGATCATTGCAATCGTCTAAAGCTTTAATCAGTGCTTGAAGAGCAATTTTTTCTCCTTGGTTTGGTTTTTTATATTTCTTGGTCTGTTTAATTACATCATTAAAATATTTTATTGCATAACTTACTAGTTTATCAAAAATTGGATGTTGATCTTCATAAATATCCTTTTTATGTTTTTTTACAAACTTCCATAAAAGTTCTTTGTTATCCGCATTACTAGTTTCAGCTAAATTCAACAACATTGAAAAGCTCATAATAATATCTTCTTTGGGCATTTTGCCACTATGAACGTGCCAAACTGGGTTCATTAATAGCTGTAATTCATTTTGGGTTTTGCCTTTTTCTATAAAATCTAAATATTCATCAACTGCTTTTGGTACTATTGCTTTATATAGTTTTTTTGCTCTTTTGGGATTTTGATACATAAACAAAGATAAACTTTCTGGAGATGCATATTCTAGCCACTCATCAATTGTAATTCCATTTCCCTTAGATTTTGATATTTTTTCTCCTTTTTCATCTAAAAATAGTTCATAAGCAAAACCTGAGGGGTTAGTTTTTCCCAATAATTTAATAATTTTTGTAGATAATATTGCACTCTCAATTAAATCCTTGCCATACATTTCAAAATCTACATCAAGAGTATACCATCTCATTGCCCAGTCTACTTTCCATTGTAATTTACAATTTCCATCTAAAATACTTTTTTCAAGTTTTTTCCCATTGTTATCAAATATAATTATCGATTTTTCTTTAATAATTTCTATAATAGGAATTTCTAAAACCACTCCAGTCTCGGGACAAATTGGTAAAAATGGACTATAAGTTTTTTGTCTTTCTTTTCCTAATGTAGGTAAAATTATGTCCATTATTCCTTGATAATTTTGTAAAATTAATTTTAAAGTATCATTGAAATATCCTGATTTATAAAGTTTTGTTGAACTATTAAAAGTATATTTGAAATTAAATTTATTTAAAAAATCTTTAAGCATTTCATTATTATGCTCACCAAAACTACTAAATTTTCCAAATGGATCAGGAACATTTGTTAAAGGTTTATGTAAGTTTTGAGTTAATTTATCTTGATTAGCAATATTTTCAGGAATTTTTCTTAGACCATCCATATCATCCGAAAACGTTATAATTTCTTTTGGTATGTCTGTTAATTGATCTAATGCATTAACAATCATTGATGTTCTTGCAACCTCGCCAAAAGTTCCAATATGTGGCAAACCGCTTGGGCCATATCCGGTTTGCAAAATAATTTTTCCTTTTTTATCGATAAATTTTTTTCTTTCTCGTAAAACTTTTTTAGCTTCTATAAAAGGCCATGAATTTGTTTTATCAATGTTTGCTCTGTCCATTTTAATTTATTTATACAAAAAACTTATATTTTTGGTGTTTTTTTTAATTCTTATAGAGTTGAAATTTATTTACCATAAAATAATGTCCATTCAAAATGTCCAATTATAAAACAGTTTTTTTTACATTAGGTATATTACAAATAGTTCTAGGGCTGTTTATGATTTTCCCTATAATTATTCAATTCATATTTGATGAGTTAGATTCTTCTTTCATTAGCGCAGGAATAATATGCGTCATATTTGGTATGTTATTTTTTTTGTCAAATTTAGATCATAACAAGAAACTCCTTTTACCACATGCTTTTCTGTTGACTGCACTTTCATGGGTAAGTATTGCGATTTTTGGTTCTTTGCCGTTCATATTTTCAAGTTTAGAGCTTAGCTTAACTGATTCTTTTTTTGAAAGCATGTCTGGAATAACTACTACTGGATCAACTATCATAACAAATCTTAATGAAGCTCCAAGAGCTATATTATTTTGGAGAGCAATTCTTCAATGGTTAGGTGGAATAGGTATAATTGTTATGGCAATTACTCTTATGCCCATAATGAATGTTGGTGGTATGCAGTTATTAAAAATATCTGAGGTTCACACTGGTGAAAAAATTTTACCTAAATCTAAAGAAATTATTATTAGATTAATAATAATATATTTATTCTTAACAATAACTTGCGCTTTCTTTTATAAAATTTTTGGCATGGGTTATTTTGATAGTTTAACCCACTCCATGACAACAATTGCAACAGGTGGATTTTCTAATTATAATGAGTCCATTGGTTTTTTTGATAGCACATTGATTGAGTTTACTGCAAGTATATTTATAATATTAGGGAGTATTCCTTTCTTTACTTACATAAGATTTATTCATGGTGACAAAAAAGCTTTCTTATCAGATGCACAAATTAGAACTTTCATTAAAATAACTATTTTCTCAATTTTATTATTATTTATATATTTAATTTTAAAAAAAGGTAGCTTTGTTGAAATAAGCTTTAGATCTATTTTTTTTAATGTTGTCTCCATTCTTACTGGAACTGGATACGTTACAAAAGATTTTGATCAATGGGGTAATTTTCCATTAATATTTTTTTTAATTTTAATGTTTATTGGAGGTTGCGCAGGTTCAACAACTTGTGGAATTAAAATTTTTAGAGTTCAGTTACTTTACCTATTTATAGTTAATCAACTAAAAAAAGTAATCTATCCAAGGGGGGTGTTTGTTATTAAATATGGTAAAAATAACATTGATGATAAATTTATGGCTTCGATAATATCGTTTATATACTTGTATATAATAATTTTCTTTATTCTAACCTCGATTTTATCTTTAACTGGTTTAGACTTTATTACTTCTATATCAGGAGCAGCAACTTCAATTTCAAATGTCGGCCCAGGACTTGGAGAAATTATTGGTCCTAATGGCAACTTTTCTACATTATCTGATGCGTCTAAATGGGCTTTAAGTGCAGGAATGATTTTAGGTAGACTTGAGATCTTTGCTATATTAGTGTTATTCATACCGTCTTTTTGGAGAAAATTTTGATGCTAGAAATAAAAAAACAATCATTATCAGAAAGTTTTTCTGTCTACTTTGATAGGAGAATGATTAGAATTTTACTTTTGGGAGCTATTTCTGGATTCCCATGGGTGCTGATAGGAAGTAGTCTAAGTTTGTGGCTCAAAGAAGAGGGACTAAGTCGTTCTACAATTGGTTGGGCAGGTTTAATATTTGCTGTTTATGCTTTCAACTATTTATGGGCACCTTTAATAGATAGAATTCAAATACCTTTTTTAACAAAAAAACTAGGTCACAGAAGAGGTTGGATCGTCTTAATGCAAATTGCAATTTTACTGTGCTTAATTGTTTGGAGTTATATAAATCCAACTGAAAACCTGGCTTTACTAATCACTGTTGGTTTGATTATTGCAATTGCATCAGCAACTCAAGATATTACGGTTGATGCTTTAAGAATTGAACAAATTGGAGAAGATGAAGGAAAATCAATGGCAGCTGGAGCTGCAATGGCGGTTGTTGGTTGGTGGACAGGTTACAAATTAGGAGGAGTTATAGCTCTATTTGTAGCAGAATATTTTCAAAATATCGGTATAGCTAATTATTGGCAAAAAACTTTTTTAATTTTAGGTATTGTCATAATTTTAATGAACATAGGGTTAATGTTTGTTCATGAGTTACAATCTACCAAAAGACAAATAATTCAAAAACAAACTGATAAATTTATATTAAATAAAATTGGATCTTCTGGAAAGTATGGAGCAATACAAATAATAGGGGCTATGCTAATCATATACTTTGTCGCCTACTTTCCTCTGTCGTATTTAGGAATAAATTTAAATCTATTTTTTCCAGCAGAGCTAGTTGGATATTTGCTTATTATCGCAGTAATATTAGGATGTTTTTTATTAAATGTGGAAAGTAAAATTGGAACAGACTCATTCACTTGGTTTAGTGGCGCAATTAGTGGACCTTTTGTAAATTTCTTTAAACGTAATGGTTTAAATATCGCTTTTGGTATTCTTGGTTTTGTATTTCTTTTTAAAATTGGAGAAGCTTTTCTTGGACGTATGTCAATTGTTTTTTATAAAGAAATGGGATTTTCAAAAGGTGATATTGCAATTTATTCAAAAACACTGGGTTGGATAACAACGGTTGTTTTCACTTTGCTCGGAGGATTATTTGCAATTAGATCTGGTGTTATAAAAGCAATGTTTGTTGCAGGAATATTAATGGCCTCAACTAATCTGTTATTTACTGCTTTAGCTTGGAGTGGAAAATCAGAATTGTTATTCGCTGCTGCTGTTATACTTGATGACATAGCGGCTGCATTTGCAACTGTAGCTTTTGTTACATTTATATCATTATTAGTTGATAGAACTTATACAGCTACCCAATACGCATTACTTGCTTCTATTGGAACCGCAGGAAGAACTATGCTTGCCTCTTCATCTGGAGCTCTAGTTGATTGGTTAAATGGAGATTGGGGAACATTCTTTATTTTAACAGCTGTCATGGTTATTCCTTCATTGATTTGTTTGTGGTTTATTAGAAACAAATTAAAACTACGTGCAAAATAACTTTTTCTGCAGAAGTCCAAAGCTCAATATATATGAATTTCCATCAATTAATTCAAAAATTAGCTCTCAGATTCTTTATGGAGAGAAATATAAAATTTTATTAAAAAAAAAAAATTTTTTAAAGATCAAAACATCATTTGACAATTATATAGGCTTCATCAAAATATCAAACCAAGTAAAAAAATTTAAACCAACATATAAAATATGTGCATTAAAGTCTATAATTTTAAAATATCCAGGCAATTCAAAAAAATATAAGTCAAATAATTTCTTGCCTTTTGGAAGCAAAATACAAATTTTAAAAAAAAATAAAAATTTTATAATGTTTGAAAAAAACAAGTGGTTAAACGTTAAAGATATTATTTCTCTTAATAAAAAAGAAACAAATTTTATTAAAATTTTAAAATTATTTTTAGGTATTAAATATAAATGGGGAGGAAAAACACATGATGGAATTGATTGTTCGGCGCTTATTCAAATTTTCTATCAATATAATAATAAATATTTTCCAAGAGACACAAAAGATCAAATTAAATATTCAAAAAAAAAATTAAAAAGAAAGAATTTTAAAAAAGGAGATTTAATTTTTTGGAAAGGCCATGTTGCAGTTTGTTTAAATTCAACAAAATTAGTTCATGCATATAGTCCTGAAAAAAAAGTAATTATAATGCCAATCAAAAAAACTATTGATCGAATTGAAAAAACAGCACATTTAAAAGTAAAAAAAATTACAAAGATTTAACGATTTTATCTACCAAAATCGGGTTTATCAATATCCTGTTTAAGCTGAATTATTTGTTTTCTAACTTTTTTGGAATTTATTAATTTCTTAACTAGCTGCTTGTTGTCTTTTCTCTCTATATTTTTTTTAAATAAGTTTAAATTTTTAATAAATAAATTAATTGCACTGACCATATTTTTTTTATTACTAAAAAAAATATCTCTCCACATAATCTCATTAGATGCTGCAATTCTTGAAAAATCTCTTAGTCCACCAGCACTGTACTTTATAAGACTATTTTTTTGAATTTTTTCAAAATCTTTAGCAGTTTTAATTAAATTATAAGCTATTAGATGGGGAAGATGGCTAGTTACTGAAAAAATTTTGTCATGATTAGTTGGATTCATAACAACTACTCGAGATCCTAGTTTTTTCCAAAACTTCTTTAAAATTGTTAATTGTTTTAATTTTGTTTTTCTACTCCTTATTAATACACACCATTTATTTAAAAATAAATTTTTATTACCATATTCAGGTCCACTAACTTCAGAACCAGCAATTGGATGACTCGAGATCCAATTTAATTTTTTTCTTAATTTTTTTTTAATTAAGTTCAAAACATTGATTTTTGTAGAACCAACATCCGTAATGATGCTTTTGGTACTCAAGTACAAATTTAATTTGGGAATAATTTTTGCATACTCACTCATTGGAGTACAAATAATAACAAAATCAATTTTAGAAATATTTTTGTTTAAACTTGTTAATATATTGCAAGAAATTTTTAATTTTTTTAT
>CAJWKX010000033.1 GCA_913043015.1 uncultured Candidatus Pelagibacter sp.
AATAATTTTACCCAATCGGAAATTTTTTGAATTGATTCTAAAGATGGTCCTTCAGAATTCCCATGCCCTGGAAGATCAACTGATAAAATATTAAATCCTTGTGAAGCATAAAATTGTTCATGAAGAGACCAAACAATGTGGGTTAGGCCGCTACCATGAATCAACAATATTGATTGTTTTTTTTTATCAAACTCCATGCCAGCTGTTGAGACAAACACGTTTTTCTCGTTAACGTCTAAAATCAGTTTAGCTCCTTGGCCTTTTTTCTTAATTCAAATTTTTGGATTTTTCCTGTTGAAGTTTTAGGTAATGCAGAAAAAACCACTTTTTTAGGTAATTTAAATCCTGCTAAAGTTTCTTTACAAAATTTTATAATTTCTTCTTCTGTTGCTTTTTTTCCCTCAATAAGCTCTACAAATGCACAGGGTGTTTCTCCCCATTTTTCATCTGGTTTAGCCACGACTGCAGCTAATGATACTGAAGGATGTTTTGCTATACTATTTTCAATTTCAATTGATGAAATATTTTCTCCTCCAGAAATAATAATATCTTTAGATCTGTCCTGAATTTTTATGTATCCATTTGGATGTGTCACAGCTAAATCACCTGAGTGAAACCATCCCCCTTTCATTGCTTTTTCTGTTGCTTCTTTATCTTTATAATAACCCTTCATAACAATATTTCCTCTTATCATTATTTCACCCATGGTTTTACCGTCATGTGGTACTGGTTTCATCGTATCTGGATCCATTACAACGGCTCCCTCTGTATTTGGATACTTTACTCCTTGTCGTGCTTTAATCTCATTTTTTTTATCTTGTTCTAAATCGTTCCATTCATCATTCCAGGCGCACTGCAACATATGTCCATAAGTTTCTGTTAATCCATATACATGCATTACATCAAAACCTAAATTTTGCATTTTCTCAAATATAATACTCGGAGGAGGAGCTCCTGCAGTTAGTACATGAATTTTTCTTTTTAATTTTTTTTGATGCTCTTTTGGAGCATTTGCTATCATATTTAATACGATTGGGGCTCCACCAAAATGAGTAACATTATATTTATCAATTAACTCAAAGATTTTTTTAACATCAATATTTCTTAAACAAATTACTCGTCCATGCAACATTGACATTGTCCATGGATAACACCATCCATTACAATGAAACATTGGAACTGTATATAAAAAATTTAATTTGTTGGGCATATTCCAGGCAACAGCACTTCCGGTTGCCATTAAATAAGACCCTCTATGATGATAAACAACACCTTTTGGATTTCCAGTTGTTCCTGAAGTATAACACAGAGAAATTGCTTGCCATTCGTCTTTTGGTTTTTCCCACTCATAATTTTCATCGCCTGTATTTAAAAATTGTTCATATTCATGTTCACCAATTTTTTTTGAATCTGGAAGATTGGCATCTTTATCATCTATATCAATTATAGATATTTTTGATTTAATATTTGCCAAAGATTTAGTGATAACCTCATGAAATTGTCTATCAACTATTAAAGCTTTTGCATCACTATGTTCTAAAATATAACTAATTGTTTTTGGATCTAACCTGGTGTTAATAGCATTAATGACAGCACCTACCATGGGTATTGAATAATGTGCCTCAAATATTTCAGGTGTATTGAATGCCATTATAGAAACTGTGTCTCCAGTTTTTATTCCAATCTTGTTAAGAGCGCTTGCAAATTTTACACATCTTTTATAAACTTCAGCCCAAGTATAAGATCTGCTCTCATAAACTACAGCTTCATAATTTGGATAAATATCTTTTGTTCTTTCTAAAAAAGATAATGGAGATAGTGGTACATAGTTTGCATTGTTCTTGTCTAAATTTTCATCGAAGTGACTCATATTAATTAAATTTAAAATCCATAATATACTTACTTCCGCTAATTGCAGACAAATAATGACTTTCTACTCTTGGAAGCACCCGATTGAAGAAGAAATTGGCTGTCTGTATTTTTTCTTCATAAAATTGTTTATTGTTTTTATAATCTTTAAAACTAACCTCTAAAACTTTTATCCAAGCATGTGCGATGGCAACTAGCCCAAGAACTTTTAAATAATCATTACAAGCAGCACTAACATCTTCTTTTGAATTTTTCATCTTATCTTTAATCCAGTTTGTAAAATTTAATAAAATTTTTATATTTTTAATTAAAATTGATATAAATGGTTGCATTTCTGCTTCCATAATATTTAAGTCTTTTTGAATTAAAGAAATGTATTTGTTAATTATATCTCCATTTTTATTTTCTAATTTTCTAAAAACTAAGTCAATTGCTTGAACAGAATTTGTTCCTTCATAAATTGGTGTAATTCTATTATCTCTATATAACTGTTCAATCCCTTGATCTTTAGTATAGCCATATCCTCCATGAATTTGCATTGCATCACTAGTAATTTCCATACCCATATCAGTAAATAAAGCTTTAACTACCGGAGTCATCAAAGACACAATATTTGATGCTTCTTGTCTAATTATTTTATCTTTATGATAAAGACTTACTTCTGTTTGTTGAGATAACCAAAAACACAAAGCTCTTTCCCCTTCAATAATTGATTTCATATTTAGTAATGACTTTCTAATATCGGCATGTTCAATTATAAAATCCGCATTATTGTCTGTTTTGCTGTTGTTAGTTTTTCCTTGTTTTCTCTCTTTTGCATAATTCAATGAATTTTGATATGCGATTTCAGATATTCCTAATCCTTGAATTCCAACTACTATTCTTTCTAAATTCATCATAGTAAACATAGAATTTAGACCTTTATTTTTTGGACCAACCATATATCCAATAGCAGCATCAAAATTTAATACACATGTAGCTGATCCTTTGATGCCCATTTTGCTTTCTATAGAAACAGTTGATATTCCGTTTTGTTGTCCAATCGAACCGTCATCATTAACTACAAATTTGGGTACAAGAAACAAACTTATTCCTTTAGTGCCTGAAGGTGAGTCGGATGCTCTAGCAATAACCAAATGAATAATATTTTCTGTAAGATCATGATCGCCTGATGTGATAAATATTTTTTGTCCACTTATTTTAAAAGTTCCATTTGGTTGTTCAACAGCTTTTGTTTTTAACAAACCTAAATCTGTTCCGCACACAGATTCGGTTAAACACATAGTTCCACTCCATTTTCCTTCCACCATTTTTGGTAAGAATTTATTCTTTATTGATTCTGTTGTGTGATGATTAATGCAATTATAAGCTCCAATACTTAATTCACTATAAAGTTTAAATGAGAGACTTGCTGATGATAGCATCTCATCAAAAAAAGCGCTGACCGTCTTTGGCATTCCCTGTCCTCCGTACTTTGGATCACATGATAGAGATGTCCATCCATCTTCAATAAATTTCTTATAGGCTTCCTTATATCCCGGCGGAGTTATTACAACTCCATTTTCTAATGTTGTTGGATTTTCATCTCCAGATTTCGCTAAAGGAAGAATTATGTTTTGAGTTATTTTTGCAGCTTCTTCTAATATATTTCTTACCAACTCTGAATTAACATCATGATATTTTTCTATCTCATTATAATTTTTGTTGTTTCTTAATTTATCAAAAAGAAACATCATATCTTCGACTGGAGCAGTATAAGTCGTCATAGTTATTGTAATAAATAAGGATAATTGAAATTATTTATTTTTGCAAATTAGCAATTATAGCATTTCCCATAGTTTCAGTTGAAACTTCTTTGTTTCCTTTTGAAAAGATATCTTGGGTTCTTAATCCATCATCTAAAACCTTTTGAACTGATAAATCAAGATTGTCAGCTTCTTTATCAAGGTGCAATGAATATCTTAATGCCATCGAGAAACTCAAAATAGAAGCAATAGGATTTGCAATTCCTTTTCCGGCAATATCAGGAGCTGAACCATGAACTGGTTCATACATTGATCTCATATTTCCATTTTTATCTTTTGCGCCAAGTGAAGCAGAAGGTAAAAGTCCAAGAGATCCTGTTAGCATAGCAGCCTCATCAGATAACATGTCACCAAACAAATTATCTGTTACTATTACATCAAATTGTTTTGGATTTCTTAATAACTGCATTGCACAATTATCTGCAAGCATATGGCTCAATTCAACGTTATTATATTCTTTATCGTGCACTATTTGTACTTCTTCTTTCCATAATTGACCTGCTTCCATTACATTTGATTTTTCGCAAGAAGTAACTTTATTTTTTCTTTTTATTGCTAAATCAAAAGCAACTCTAGCAACCCTAGCTATTTCACTGCTAGTATATGTGTGAGTATTTATTCCTTTTCTTTCACCATTATCAATAGGCTTAATACCTCTTGGCTCACCAAAATAAACACCTCCTATTAATTCTCTAACTATCATAATATCTAAACCTGAGACTATTTCAGGCTTCAAAGTAGAGGAATTAACTAATTGTTTAAAACAAATTGCTGGTCTAAGATTCGCAAAAAGCTTTAATTCTTTTCTTAACTTTAATAGTGCTCTTTCTGGTTTTTTTGAAAATTCTAAATTGTCCCACTTAGATCCTCCAACAGCTCCAAGAATAACTGCTTCGCTTTCTAAAGCTTTATAAAAAACTTCATCAGTAATTGGAGTTTTATGCTTATCGTAAGAAGAACCTCCCACTAAATCTTCTTCTATTTCAAAATCTAAAGATTTGTTCTTGTTAAACCATTCTATAATTTTTTTTACTTCTCTAATTACCTCTGGACCAATTCCATCTCCGGGTAAAAGCAATATTTTTCTTTTCTTTACTTTAATCATTAAAAATCCATGGTTTTATAGATTTCAATTTCTTTTCAAATGTAATTATTTTTTCCAATTTTTCTAGCGATAGAGATATATCATCTAAGCCTTCTAATAAACATTTTTTCTTAAACTGATCTATATCAAAAACTATTTCATTATTTCCAAATTCAATTTTTTGACCTTGTAAATTTACTGAAATTTCTTCTTTTCTGTTAGAGTATTCTGAAATTTGTTTTATTTGTTCATCGTTAATAACTACTGGCAGTATCCCATTTTTAAAACAATTGTTATAAAAAATGTCTGCATAACTTGAGGATATTACACAAGTTATTCCAAAATCTAACAAAGCCCAAGGAGCGTGTTCTCTTGAAGAGCCACATCCAAAATTTTTTCCAGCTATAAGAATTTTAGATTGAGTGAATGGAGATTGATTTAAAATAAAATCTTCAATCTCTTTGCCATTATTATCATATCTCATTTCATAAAATAGATTTTTACCTAGACCAGTTCTTTTAATTGTTTTTAAGAATTGTTTTGGAATAATCATATCAGTATCAATATTTATAATCGGTAAATATGCAGGAATACTTTTTAATGTATTAAATTTTTTCATTAATTTTGATACTTTCTCACATCATCTAAATTTCCAGATATCGCCGTAGCAGCTGCCATCGTTGGGCTTACAAGATGAGTTCTTCCACCTCGACCTTGCCGACCTTCAAAATTTCTGTTTGAAGTTGAAGCGCATCTTTCACCTGGTTTTAATTTATCCGCATTCATAGCCAAACACATAGAACATCCGGGCTCTCTCCATTCAAATCCTGAATTAATAAAAATTTTATCTAATCCTTCTTGCTCTGCTTGTTCTTTTACTAGACCAGACCCAGGAACAACTATTGCACTTATATGGTTTGCAATTTTTTTATTTTTTAAAATTTTGGCTGCTTCTCTTAAATCTTCGATTCTACCATTAGTACAACTACCTATAAAAACTTTATCTATTTTAATATCTTTGATTGCAACATCTGGCTTTAATCCCATATATTCTAATGATCTTTCTATAGATCTTTTTTTATCTGGATCTGTTTCTTTTTCTGGATTTGGAATTTTGCCATCTATAGTAACGACATCTTGTGGAGATGTGCCCCAGGTTACCATTGGTTTAACATCTTTCCCTTCTATGGTTATTTCTTTATCAAATTTGGCATCTTCATCTGTTTTAAGATTATGCCAATATTCTAAGGCTATTTCCCATTTATCATTTTTTGGAGACATCGGCTTATCTTTTAAGTAATTAATAATTTTCTGGTCTGGTTGTATTAATCCTGCTCTTGCTCCTCCTTCAATTGTCATATTGCAAATTGTCATTCTTTGTTCAACACTTAAGGAAGAAATTAAATTACCTGCATACTCTATTACGTATCCGGTTCCGCCTGCTGTTCCTATTTTGCCAATAATTTGCAAAATAACATCCTTAGAAGTAACTCCTACAGATAAAGATCCAATTACATTTATTCTAAAATTTTTTGACTTTTTTTGTACTAAAGTTTGCGTTGCTAGCACATGTTCCACTTCAGATGTGCCAATTCCAAATGCCAATGCTCCAAATGCGCCGTGCGTAGCTGTGTGACTGTCTCCACAAACAATAATTGTTCCTGGTTGAGTAAATCCTTGCTCAGGCCCAATAATATGAACAATGCCTTGTCTTTTATCATTCATGCCAAATAACTGAACATTAAACTCTTTGCAGTTAGTTTCAAGTGTATCAACTTGTATTTTTGAATCTTGGTCTGTAATTCCTTTTGTTCTATTTGTAGTAGGAACATTATGATCAGCCACTGCCAAAGTTAGGCTTGGTTGTCTAATTTTTCTATTTGAACTTCTTAACCCTTCAAAAGCCTGTGGACTAGTAACTTCATGTATTAAATGTCTGTCAACAAATAATAAAGAAGTTCCATCATCTTGTTGATGAACAAGATGATCATTCCAAATTTTATCGTAAATAGTTTCAGGCATTTAGAAAAAAATTATTTTTTCTTTTCAGGATTTTCTGGTTTTTCTTCTTTATTTATTTCTTTTTTCGGAGTCACTTTAGACTCTGTAACTGTTGAAGAGGTTTCTGCCTTCTTTTCTTCAGCAACTGGAGCAACATTTTCTTCAGAAACCATCTCAGGTTTAGTTTCTAAATTTATACCAATTTTTTTTTTAATTTTTTCAGAAATTCTTGCAGATTTACCAGTTCTATCTCTTAAATAGTATAATTTTGCTCTTCTTACTTTACCTGATCTAATTACTTTTATTGAATCTACTATTGGACTGTAGAGTGCAAAAGTTCTTTCAACGCCTTCACCGAAGGATATTTTTCTAACAGTAAAAGATGAATTTAAATCTCTATTTTTTTTGGCAATACAAACGCCTTCAAAGTATTGAATCCTATCTCTTTTTCCTTCTGTAATTCTAACTCCAACCTTAATAACATCTCCTGGAAAAAATTTAGGTAATTTTTTCTCAGCTTCTATTTTTTTAACATTAGACTGATTAATTTCTTCGATTGTTTTCATATTTAAGTTTATCAATTTAATTCTTTTTATATTTTTGCCATAAATCCGGTCTTCGGTCGCGTGTTATAGCTTCAGATTGCGATAAACGCCAGTCTTTAATTTTAGCATGATCTCCAGATAAAAGTACATCTGGTACGCTTTTTTCCTCCCAAATTTGAGGTTTTGTATATTGAGGATATTCCAGTAATCCATTTTCAAAACTTTCTTCAGATATCGATTGATCATTTCCGACGACTCCTGGAATTAATCTTAAAACACTATCTAAAACTACAAAAGCAGCTGTCTCTCCTCCGGACAAAATATAGTCACCAATGCTCAATTCTTCTATACCTCTTGTGTCTATCACTCTTTGATCAGCTCCCTCAAAATGTCCACATATTAAATTTATAGTTTTTTCTTTTGATAAATCTTTAGCAAGCTTTTGATTAAACAATTTACCCTTTGGAGTTAAATAATATATTTTTTCGTTTGATTTAATATTTTGATCTAAAGATTTTGCTAAAACATCTGGCTTGATTAGCATACCTGATCCTCCTCCAAATGGAGTATCATCAACGCTTTTATGCTTATCTGATGCATAATCTCTTATATTTATAGTTTTTATGTTCCAGATATTGTTTGATAGAGCTTTGCCGTACAAACCTTTGCTCAAAGGTCCAGGAAATAATTCTGGATAAAGTGTAAATATTCGAGCCTGCCACATATTTATTTTTTCTCTTCTGCTTTTGGAGCTTTAACGTCTTCCGTTTTTGGTACTTCTGCT
>CAJWKX010000034.1 GCA_913043015.1 uncultured Candidatus Pelagibacter sp.
GTTTTTTTCCCTTTTTTGTTTCTTGAATATATTTTTTTAAAATACTGTCATTTTTCATAATTTCTTTAATAATTAAAACAGCGATGGAGTTTATTTCGTACATTGGACGAAATTTATATAGTCTTCTAGCAATAGTTTTATTTGCAATTAATAATCCAGCTCTACATCCAGCTAAACCATACGCTTTAGAAAAGGTTCTTGAGATAATTAAATTTTGAAATTTTTTTAGATGAGATATAACTGTAATATTATAAAAACCATAGTAAGCTTCATCGATTAAAACGTAGCAGTTAAATTTTTTAGCTTTTTTTAAAATATTAATTAACTTTTCACTTTCTATTATAGTACCGGTAGGACTATTGGGGTTAGCTATAATAATTAATTTAGTTTTTAAATTAATTTGACTAATTAATTTGTTTGTATCTAATTCCAGTTCATTATCAAATTTAATTTTTATCTGTTTAGCGTTATAAAGTTTAGCATATACGTTAACCATTCCATAGGTTGGAGACAACGTTATCACTCTGTCACCAGGATTTACTAATAACTCAAAACAGTTTCTTATTGCCATATCTGAACCGGCTGTCAAAACAAACATTTCTTTATTAAGATTAAATTTTTTGGAAAGAACCTTATAAAGAGGTTCGATTTCGGGATATGCTGTTAAATAATTAGAGTTAATTTTTTTTTTAATTTTATTTATAAAATAGTCAGAAAATTCAGACACCCTTTCGTTTTTATCAAGCCTTACCTTGTCATGCCTTGATTGCAAAGCTCCTCTAATTCTAAATATTTTATCAATATTTTTAAAATAATTAAATTTATTTGAAAGCTTTGTTAATTTCATAAATATTTTTTTAGACTATCTTCTAATTTTTTTATGTGATTTTTAGCTTCATCAGTTGATCTATAATTTGTTTTAAAAAGTATACATCTAGGTTGAATTTCCTCTGTTATAGGACGTTTGCTTATGTTTTCTTCGAGATAACCAAGATCTTTCATAATTCCTTCACTATAGACCGAGGACATCATTGCGTAAAAATTATCATTTAAAAATTATTTATAAATCCTTTTGAATTATTTTTTTTTATGAAATCAGTAAAAATTTCCCATAAAGGTTTATTTGGTGAATGGGGTACTTTAATATATTGATCTAAATAATTTTTGTATCTGCCTGCATCAATCTTTAATAAATTTTGAAGATTCAATGGCTTATTTAAATCATTATCCATATTAATAATTTGACCATTTATGATTTTAGCAAAATTATCTATTCTAGGGCCAAGCCAAGAGTTTCTGAGTTTGTTTGAAGTTAAAAAGACTGCAGGTTTATTAAATAAAACTGCAAAAGAAAATGATGTACTTTGATGTAATAAAACCATATTTGAATCTCTAACCAATTCAGCTGTCTTACCAATTTGATACTTTATTCCTTTTAATAAATTTGGAAACCTTTTAATTATGTGATTTGGTGTTCTGGGATGAATGGCAAATAATACAGGTAGTTTAACTTCGGCTTCAAACTTATTCAAGAATTTTACTAAGAGAGGATAGTATTCATCTTCACCTATTGGTGGTTTTACATTTAGAATAGAATAATCAGTATGGTAAGTCATACCTTCATCTAAAAAAACTGCGTAAGAATTTTTATTATTTGCCGGCTTATTTTTAATATCTAAATAAATATCATAATCCATACAATGCGCATTGACTTTATTCTTCGCTTTCGATTTCTTTTTTGCAACTAAACAACCAACAACGTTTATATCGGGATTGATTTTTCTTAAACTATAATATTTTTGTTTTAAAATTTTAATCATTTTATAAATGAATTCACTTGGTTTTAGTAATAAGTAAAATAATTTTTTTGAAGTTTTAATTATATTTGATTTAGGGAAAGGTATTAAATTAATTTTAAGTTCCACAAATAAATTTTTCTTATTTTTTTTCGTTTGTTGCCTTATCCAATTTGCTTTTTTATTATCTTGCAAGCCGTCAATAACAATAACCGGATTAATTTTATTCAATAAAGTCAAAAAATCACTTTTACAACTGATTACAACATGATCCTCATTTTTAAAAACAATTTTGGAATATTCTTTCCAAAGTTCCGGGTATATCCAAGCAGTAAAATCTACAGCTTTTACTAAAAAATTTTTTTTTAATGTTTCTATTCCAAAACGCTCATAATCTCTTTTTAAAAAGGGACCAGGCAACAAAATTAAAATTTTTTTCACCTAAATTTAATTGGTTAAATGACTTACTTAATTGTTTTTACTAAAAAATAATTTTATTTTATTACAAATAAATTTAATTTCGCTTTCTTTTAAATAAGTTGAACTTGGCAAATGAAGAGAATTTTTTGATATATTGATTGAGTTTTTAAATTCTTTTTTATTAAAATATTTTTTAAAGTGAAGAGCTTGGTGAACCGGATTAATCACTGGTCTAGCATCAACACCTTCTTTAAATAAAAAATATATAAGTTTATTTCTTAAATTTTTTTTATTAATAGTTAGGGTAGTCATCCAATGAACGGGGGAACACCAATTTTTGAACGATCTTACTTTAATTTCACCAATTTGAGACAAATACTTTTTATAAAGTAGCATCTGAGTATTTCTTTTTTTTAACACTTTATTAATAATTTCCAATTGAGAGAAACCTACCGCAGCCTGCATATTAGTCATTCGATAGTTGAAACCTAAATCTATATGCATGTATCTCTTTATAGGGTTCGATGTTCTTGACATACCGTGATCTCTAAGAACGTAACATTTTTCAGCAATTTTTTTTGAATTAGTTAAAATGGCACCACCTTCTCCGCTAGTAATTATTTTATTAGCATAAAAACTTAATGTTGCTACATCACCTATTGTGCCTAGTTTTTCTCCCTTATATTTTCCCCCAATACTTTCGGCATTATCCTCGATCACTTTTAAATTATATTTTCTTGCTATTTTCATTATTGGATCCATATCGGCAGAATGGCCAAATTGATGTACAACCATAATTGCTTTTGTCTTTTTAGTAATTTTTTTCTCAATTTGTTTATGGTCAATAGCAAGGGTTTCAGAATTAATATCAACTAATTTAAGTTTCGCCCCCGATTGAACAATCATATTTGCTGGCGCAAGAAAAGTTAGATCGGGACAAATAACTTCGTCTCCTTTTCCAATATTTAGAGATTTAATTGCTAAATGTAGGGCCGTAGTACAACTTGATGTTGCTATACAATATTTTACTTTATGATATTTAGCTAAAGCTTTTTCGAATTTGTGGATATATGCTCCCTGACTTGAAATCCAATTGGTTTCTATACATTTAGATACGTATTTTTTTGCCTTTTTATTAAGGTATGGAATGTATATGGGGATCATAATAATATTTTACGTTATGAAATTCTTATCAGAAATTAATTTCTTAAAAATATTTTCACCAATATACCAATCTTCTTCATCGTCTAAATCAAAATTTCTTTTTTTAGGTAACATTATAAAATAATTTCCTTCATTAATTAATTTTGATTTGAAAACAGCATAGCTTTTTAAAAATGAAGGTAGTCCCCATCTAATATTAAAAATATTCACATAACTAGCTGGAGTATTAGATCGATTAATTCTAGATTTTTTAAAATCCTTATTAAATAAATAATTTAATTTTTTTCCAGAGATTTTGCATTGTTTAAGAAAATAATAATCTGAGTGAATCCTAACAGCATCGCAAACTATTTTTGAAAAATTTTGTTTTTTAAATATTGCAAAACTTTTTTTTATATCTAAAGCAGTTATAAAAGGATTATTATTAACAACACAAACTAAATGATTCTTATCTGTAATTTTTAAACTCTTAAAAATGTATTTGTGAGTTTCAAATTGATCAGAATTAGCTCTAGCGAGATACTTTGGTCTTAAACCTGGAATAAAAAAACCAAGTCTTTTACCAATCTTTGCTATTTTTTTATTATCTGTTGATAATATTAAATGATCGAAAATCATAGATTGCCTTAAAAATCTATAAGTCCAGTAAAGTAAAGGTTTATTATGAAATATTTTAATATTCTTGTTAGGTATTCCTCTAGAATTTCCTCGACAACAAACAAGTGCTATAATCTTTTTTTTCACTTTATTTACTTCTTAATTCTTGAAGAACACTTATTGTAGAATTGATCATATAGTTGAATTCTTTGTCAGACATCCAAACATAAAATGGCCAGGAAATCATATTGTCAAAAAAAACATCTGATTTAGGACAATTGGAATTTTTGAAACCATTTTTTTTGAATAAATCATATTTATACAATGGTCTATTTTGAACAATGCATTGAATTTTGAATTTTTTCCAAAGTAATGAAATAAAATCATCTTTATTTTTTTTGTATTTCTTTCCTTCATATTTTGCAACTATACAATGGTAAACGTGTTTATATTTTTGAGGAACTTTTTGAAATGTTAATTCCCTAAATTTCTCAAGTTTATTTTTAAATTTGTGTGCTCTTTGTATTCTTATCTTATTTAATTGATCAATTCTTTTTATAAGCATTGAACCGAGAAGACATTGGATCTCACCGATAGAAAAATTGAAAGGCCAGAGACCTTTTCTAACATTAACAATATTTGTCATTGCTGGTTTCCAATAATAAGAATGCCCATTTTTAAATTGATTAATACCGTTATGCCTAAGAGCTTGAATATTGGTGTTAAACTTTTTACTATTCACAACAAGCATTCCACCTTCTCCAAGTGTAGATATAATTTTGTTTGAGTGAAAACTAAAGATTGAAATATCTCCAAAAGAGCCAACTTTTTTTTTATTAACTAAAGCTCCCAATGCTTGAGCGCAATCTTCTATAACAATTATTTTTTTTTTTTTTGCGTAAGAAATAATTTCTTTAATATTAGCTGGCAATCCATACAGATGAACAGCAACAATAGCTTTTGTTTTTTTTGTTATATTTTTTTTTATACTCTCGATTGAAATATTTAACGTTTCAGAATCAATATCTCCCCAAACAATTTTCGCTCCAAATCTTGCAAATGATATAGCTGTAGCACACCAGGTATGAGCCGGAACAATTACTTCATCGTTCTTCTTCAAATTAATAATCATTGCTGCTAAATCAAGAGCATTAGACCCGTTAGCAACTGCATATGCTTTTCCTTTACCTTGATATTTTTCAAAGTTTGATTCGAATAACTTTATAAATTTACCTTGAGTTAACGGAACAGCACTGTTTAAAGATTTAAAAATAACATTTTTTTCAGAATGGGTATATTTAATTGATCTATTATTCCATGTTATTCTCATAGGTATTACCAAATAGTTCTGCCACCATCTACAACAAGATTATGACCCGTTACATAGGATGAAGCATTCGAGCACAGATAAATTATCGCGCCATTTAATTCATCAGATTTTGCCATTCTGCCAAGAGGAATTCTCTGTGATAATTGCTCGACAAATTTCTTATTATGTTTTTTGTAGACTCCAGCAGGTGAAACACAGTTGACCCTGATGCCCTTTTTTGCCCAGTAAGTGGCTAAATATCTTGTCATAGAAATAATTCCTGACTTTGCAACTGAATAGGAAAGGGGGGTATTAAAACTTACTCCTTTGTAGTTAAATCTTTTATTAGGTTCATAAATTCTATGATCGGGTGAAATTATGCCTACATCAGAGGCTATATTTACTATAGAGCCTTTCTTCCTTTTCATCATGTATTTTGCTACAGATTTTGTCACAAGAAATGTACTTGATAAATTTTCATTGAGTGATCTCTGCCATAATTGGAAATTATATTTTTCAAATTTTTCAAAAAAATTAACGTTTGTTTCCAACATTTCCTGGCCTGTAAAGCCAGCTGCGTTTATTAAACAATCAATCTTTTTATATTTTTTTATAATTAAATCAATTGCAACATTTACTTTATTTTCGTTATTTAAATCTACTAGAAAAAACAATCCTCTCAGTTTCTTTTTTTTAAATTTTTTTTCCAATAGTTGTAAAGAATTCTTATTTTTATCCAAAACTATTGGCATGGCTCCAATGTTTGATAGTGTTAAAGCAAATTCTGAGCCTAAAAAACCTGAGCCACCAGTGATTACAACAATTTTATCTTTTAGACTAAATATATCTTTCATTTTTTTTTTCATTTTTTTATCGTTTGTCCTCCATCAATTACAATTTCCGCTCCAGTCATAAAACTAGTTTTAGAAGATAATAGAAACGTAACTAAATTAGCAATTTCTTCAGGTTTACCAAATCTTCCTAGCGGGACTTGACTTTTTATCATCTTTTTTATTTTTTTTGCATTTTTTTTAATTTTTTTGTCCCAGTTGCCTCCTTCAAAATAAATATTTCCTGGAATAACATTGTTCACTCTCACTTTATGCTTTGCAAGTTCATTTGCCAAAAATTTAGAATAATAATTTAAAGATGATTTACTAAAAGCAAAACCTAGAGGAGCTCCAAGATCTTTTAATGAAGCAATTGAGGATATAAAAACTACAGAACCTTTATTTTTTTTAATATCTTCCAAAAAATAATTTACAAACCTAAAAGCAGTTAAAAAATTATTTTTTTGATACCAATAAAAATCTTTTTCAGAGTGAAAAGAGCTGTTATTTTGTTTAACTGAACCTGCGTTTGCGACAATTCCATCTAGTTTTTTCCATCTTTTCTTTACAATGTTTCTAATTTTTTTGAGAACTAAATTATTTTTGATATCGCCATTAACATGCGCCACTTTAAATCCATGCTTTTGATATAGTTTATTAAATTGCTTTTTAACTAATTTTTTTGATCTTCCAGTAATTATAGTATTCGCCCCTTCGTTTAAAAGACTTTCTGCTATCCTTAATCCAATCCCTCTACTGGATCCTGATATTAGGAAAGTTTTATTGAATAAATTTAAATTCATAAAAAATATTTTTCAACATATTTTTTCGCAAATTGAAACTGTTTTTTAGCAACTTGAAAATCATCTTTTCCTCTTGCTCCTTGAAGAATAAAATCCGATTTATAGTTGTTTTTTTTTAAAAGAAGAAATATCTCTTCAAAATTAACATTACCATCACCGAATTGGACAGTATAGTGCTTTGGTGTACAATCTTTGATATGAACATTGGATATCATTTTTCCATAACTCAAAAATTCTTGTTTTGCTTCAAATTCCCAGAAGGCACTATTGCCCATGTCATAATTTACCGTTACGGCATTTTTATTAAAATTTTTTAAAAAATCTTTCAATTCATTAGGCTCCAGATCCGTTTCTAAAGCAATGATTAAATTATTTTTAATAATTTTTTTCTCAAATTTTAGAA
>CAJWKX010000035.1 GCA_913043015.1 uncultured Candidatus Pelagibacter sp.
TATTTTTATTAAAAATCTTTTCTTTGCTTATAATGACTAATTTTTTATTTGGATCCATATTTATAGATAATTGTCTTCTAATGAAATAGTGTCGTTATCAAAGTAGAAAAATCTTCCAAGTAATTTTTCACAATATCTTTATCAGACATAATTTATATATAAATTTTTATTAGAAAACTTTAAAACTTAATAAAAAAAATTTTTAAAATCTAAGTTTGAATACAAACGGCAACACATACTCCAGCAGAATGACTTATGCTTATATGATAGTTTTGAAAAACAGGACAACCATTTACGTGAGTAATTTCAATTTTTTTAAAATCATTTTTGTTGCCAGTTTTCCTTATACTTTCTTTTGCTGAATATATGCCACAAATTGTTTCCACGGCATCAGACCTGCTCACACTGTAAGCAATTTCTTTATCTGTAAAATAGTCTTTTATAAAATTGGATTTTTTTAAATCTTTTTCATCTATTAATTTTGAAAATTCCTCAACATTTTGAATATCAATTCCAACGGCAAAGTTATTTTTGCTTATATTTTTTCTTTTTATCCCATTAATTTTCTTTTCTATATTTTGGAATTTTTTAATTTCGAGATGTTTTGCATCATTTAAAATGTCTTTAATTTTAAAAATATTATCAATTAGTGTTTTATTAATTTTTCTACCACTCTTTTTACATAAAGTTATAAAAGCATACTGTTGAGCAGAAGATAGTTTAATATTCGAATCAACATTAAAAACTTTACCTGTAATTCGATTAACTATATCAATGATTTCTTTATCGTCATTCATCTTACCATCCTTCGAAACATATTCTGCAGCAAATTTTTTCTTGTCCATTATTAGTTAACACTTTCAAAAAGCCAAGTTCGCCAGAAGCCTTAGAAGTTTTTAAATCTTTACCACAAAAATAACATTCATAATCATCAGTAAAAGTTGTACTATCGTCACTATCTATAATCGAATTAATTTTAAAATGTTTTAATACATTTTTTTCTAAATCATTCAAAAAATTGGAAGCATATTGACCACTTATAATTCTATGATCAAAAGAAAAAGATATTATATTTTTATTTACTGAAGGTTTACTAAGACCTATTGTGCAAGAAGACTTGGAAGGTATTAACGGGTAAAAACCCAATAAAGAATTACTGCTTAAATCAGAAAGTGTAATTGTTGAAGTTTTTGATTGATTTGTAGTAAATTTTTTAATCGTAGCAGAAACAATTGAATCTTGAATTTTTGCTCTAATGGAGTCAAGATCTAGTTTATTCGTTTCTCCAAGATTTACTACATTTAATTTATCATCAACATCAATTGTATATCCAAAGTTTACATAATCATAAATTTTTAACTCACCATTTGGCTGCAAGTGCGAATTAATTTTTTTGTATTTTTTTATTAGTATTGATGTTTCATAAATAATTAGATCGGATATATTATTTTCAAACAAATCTTGTTGTTCATCAACTCTTTCGGTTGTTTGTATTTCCTTATGCAGACATGAAACAAGGCTAGCAAAATTTACCTCTAAAAGATTTTTAGTTTCAGCTGATTTGTATGGATCTTTGGGTATTATGATGTCTAGATACTTATTTATTTGTTTAATATTATCTTGGTCTTTATTCAAATTATTGAAAGATCGGGATACATTAAATCCAATTTTTTTTGTCTTATTTATATTTTTTTTATTAATTAATTTTACATTTGTTAGTTGGGCATCTGATAATTTATCTTTAAAAAATGAGCAAATTATATCTCCAACTTTTATTTTAGAATTCTCATCAACTTTTCTAACTATAAATCCATCGCAGGGCGCATCAAGCTCAACTGCAATTTTTGAAGTTTCAATTTCTACAAATGATTGACCTTTTTTAACAAAGTGATTATTTGGTACTAAGTATTTTTGTAGTACGTATTCATCATCGATTGTGTTTAATTTCTCTATAACAAAATTATGCATCTAAAAGCTTATGAATCTCACTACAAATTCTTTTTATGTTTGGCAAGCATTGTTCTTCAAGATTTTTGGCTGATGGAATAGGCACTGAAAATGATCCTAGTCTACGAATTTTACCAAAATAGCAATTATCTTTCAATAAATACGCTATTTCAGCACTAATACCAAAGTTCACACTTCCTTCCTCAACAATCAAAACGCCCTGTGTTTTTGAAATTTGTTTAATAAATGAAGATATTTCTAAAGGGTTTAATTTCAAAAGATTAACTAACACAAAAGTTGCATTAATTTCCTCCACTATTTTATTATAGTTATCATAAATTAATCTAGCAGTTTCTCCATAAGTAACTATACAAAAGTGGCTTTTATTATATTTTGGTTTTATTAATATATTTCCTAAAGAAATATTATTTTTTTTAATTTCTAAATTATTATTAATTTCTATGCTTTTTCTAGTATATTCAATTTTATTTTCAATTATTATTGAAGGACATTTTTGTGAAAAAATATCTTTGTAAGTTAATTTAGGATCCTCCAAAGAAGTTGGGGATACAACAAGCAGATTATCAATTCCACACAAAAATTTCTCAAGTGATTGTGAGTGTGTTGGTCCATATCCTCTTTTGCCTCCCATTGGCATTCTTAAAATTGCTGGACAGGATATTTTTTTTCCATACATATGGTGATACTTAGAAATACCATTGATAATTTGATCGAAAGCATTGGTTACGAAATCACCAAACATTATTTCTGCACAGACCTTTCCTCCAGAAAGAGCTATTCCAGCTGTCATACCAACAATAGTTGCTTCACTAATAGGAGTGGTTACCACTTGCTTTGGATATTTTTTGCTGATTCCCTTAGTTGCTTTAAATGCACCGCCATAAGGATCTGCAATATCCTCTCCGATTATTACGCCATTGCTCGAGGCAAATTCATGCAAAAAATTGTTAAGAACTTCTATAAACCTGCCTTTATAATTCGTTTTTGCCTCCTTGTAAAAATCAGAGGTATTTTTCGGCAATTGGTCTCCTAAATATGAATGAAGATCTAAACTTTCTTTTTTTGATGATTCTTCAAAATAGTCACCGATTTCATCATCAATTAATGCAAATTTTTTCGCAAAATGGATAGATTTTCTTTTTATAATATTTAACGGATCTATATTTTTAAAATAATTAATTTCATCTGCCGATCTATCGTCATCACCCTTTGAGTGTGCATTTAATCTATAAGTTTGAATAATTATTGCGATGGGTTCAGAATTATTTTTTATTATCTTATAAGCTTTTTCAACTCCAACGAATAAATTATTAATTTCCCAGGTGTTAAAAATAAATGTTTTTATACCAAAAGCTTCAAATCTAGATTTAATATCTCCTGAAGTATTAATATCCTGTGGTGTTGATTGTGAGTAAAAATTATTTTCACAAATAAACATTTGTGGCAGTTTAAGCAATGAAGCCACATTCAAAGCTTCGTAAATGACGCCTTCACCAAAAGTTCCCTCACCAAGAATTGTAGTTACAATTGAGTTTTTATTCCGTTCATTAAAAGCAATGCCTGAGCCTACTGGAACAAGAAGACCTTGTGGGCCATTAGAGATAAACCCTTTATCATATAGATGTTGGCTGCTTCCAATACCACTGCAAATTCCTGTTTTTTTTCCAAACAGTTCGTCAATAAGACTTTTCCAATTTTTTGTTTTTGCTATAAAATGTCCGTGACATCTATGACTTGAAGTAATCCAGTCATTGGAAGACAATACTCTTCCTAAAGCAACGGCGCTAAATTCCTGACCAACACATGTATGAATAGTTCCATCAAGTTTTCCCTCTCCAAAAGCTTTTAAAAGTGAAGTTTCTACAGATCTTATTCTGTAAGCTTCAAAAATATTATTTTCAAACTTTTTTATTTCTTCTAAATCAAATTTAAAATTTGAATATTTCTTCTTTATATCTTCAATATTTATAAACATAAATTATGAAAAATTTCTAATTTTTACGATCATTACTCAATTTTTTAATCAGTTTGGCAGGATTGCCTCCAACTATAGAGTAAGCATCCACATCTCTTGTAATAATAGAGCCTGCATTAACTATAGAGTGATTCCCAATTTTAGTATTTCTAGTAATTACGCAATTGGCACCAACCCATACGCCGTTACCAATAATAATTTTTCCACCTGTGTGTCCTTGATATTTTATTGGAACATTAATATTTTTATACTCATGATCTGAAGCACGAATAACAGTATTTTGTCCAACGGTAACATCATTTCCTATTTCTATAATACCCTTGTCAGAAGCGTTTATGTTTGTGTTATAATTAAATGAAACATTGTTACCAATTTTTATATCTCCGTCATTAGCATTTATCGAAGAATATCTTTCAAAAAAAACATTGTTTCCTATTTCAATATTTTTGAAACCGGTTATTTCAACGCCCATTCTTAAGGAAATATTAGAACCTTTTTTTTTAAAAAAATTAACAATTGTTAATCTTCTTAGGATGTCTCCGGTTTTACCAGGAAAAAACTGAGAAAATGTAAAAAATATTCTTATTACTTCTACATAAATTTTTCTAAAAAACATTTTAATTAAATCTTATTTTGGTAAATACTCACGCTTACCGATAATCAAATCAACAATGGTTAGAAGCCAAACTTGATGAATATTTTCTACGAAATTATATGCTTTACTATCAATCCAAAAATTCACATCTCCAAGTTTAGAAAGCGGATTATTTTTTTCATGTCCTGTAAAAGTAATTATCGTGGATATCTTTTTAACCTTTGCCGCCTTGCATGCATTAAGCATGTTTGGTGATTTTCCACTTGAAGAAATCAAAATCAAAACATCTCCTTTGTCTGCGTAAAAATCAACCGCTTTTTCGACCCATTTTTCAAAACCATAATCATTTGAAAAACAGGTAATTAAATCAGATTCATTGAAGTTGACACATCTTATATTTCCATTTTTTGTTAAATCTACACTGAAATGACTTGCAATGGCTGCGCTTCCACCGTTTCCAAAAATCATAATTTTTGTTCCATTTTTTTTAGTTCGAGCTAGTAAATCTTTTACTTCTATAATTTTTTTAATTGTTTGATCGTCTGGCTTTATGAGAGCAGAAAAATCATTTAAATATTCTTTTACAAAATCTTTATCAGACATATAATCTATTTTATTCTTTAAGCTCTATAATGTTAATATTTTATGAAATCAATAGCTCTTTATTTTTTTTAATACAAATTTTGGTAAAAACAGGGCAACAATTAACTTAATTTTATTAAAAGAGAATGGATATTTTATCACTTTTAAAAAATTATTACTAAACTTATCTTTTAAAATGCTCTCAGTTATTTCAAGATAAGATATCTTGAGTGGAATTTTTTTAAAATTTAGATTTGATGAAATAATTCGATCATTTTCCATCTCACTATACCACTCTTTGAGTTCATTAATTTCTCTATCTTTATTTAATAAAGACTCATTTTTTCCATGAATTCTAACAAACGCTATTGGACTTTGAACGCAATCTATTTTCCAACCAGCAGCTATACGAATATTTAGGTCAAAATCACCAATAATATGAAAACGATTATTAAATTTATATTTCAAACTTTCCAGACATTTTTTTCTGACAATCATAGTTGCAGATCTTATAACGTAATCTTTTAATAACTCATGAAGTATTTCACCTGTTGGTAAAAGTTTTTTTTTGAGAATTTTTTTTTTATTTTTTTTTTGAAATTGATACCATAAATTTCCATAAACTAAGCCTACTTTTGGATCCTCAAAAAGTGAAATTTGTTTTTCCAATTTATCAGGAGTCCACCAATCATCTGCATCTAAAAAGGCTATAAAATCACCATTAGCTTTTTGTAAAGCATAATTTCTTGCTTCATATAAAAATTTCGTATGTTTGTCTGCCAAATAATATTTAAAACGATTACCATTATAATTTTTAAATATCTTGGAACTATTATCAGTTGATTGATTATCCCAAAAAATTACTTCCCAATTTTTATATTTTTGAGAAACAACACTTTCCAAAGATTGAGGAAGATAGCTTTCTCCATTAAAACAATTAATAATGATACTCACCAGAGGTTGATCTGACATAATTAGAAATTTTTATATTTAATTTAAAACTGTTTTAAGTCTTACGAAACTAGAATTGTCTTCTCTATAAAGTCCAATTCTTGGTAAATAAAAAGGATTATTTTTTTTTAATCGACCTCGTAGCAAAGTTACTGCAGAAGTAAAATGTTTTGCAGCGATTCTGGGAGCAATTTCGCCAATGCTTTTTTTTTCTCCATACGGATAGCAAAAACTATGGACTTTCTGATTGGTATGAGATTCTATTATTTCTTTGCTCTTAACCATTTCATATTCGATTTCTTTTTCACTAAGGCCGCTTACAGCAGTATGAGTAACGCTATGGCTTTGAAATGATATTACCTTTTTTTTGCTCAAGTCTTCAATTTCATTCCACGAAATTGGCTTGGGAAATTCTTTATTGAGCAAAGTTTTTTTTTCTCTATCTAAGAGATTTATAAAATAATCTAAGGTTTTTTTAACTACTGTAAAATTTTCAAAATATAATAGATCGGTTAAAGTTTTTATAATTTTTTTTTTATTTGCTATTTTGCTTTTAAAATTTTTACTAAAATCTTGAACATCATATTCACCGATTGGTAAATATTTATTAATAAATTCTATTTTTTGATAGGGCAAGATTTCTCCATCTAAATAACCGGTGGGTACATAAAATGTAACCGGCCATCCTTTATCTATACATTTTTTTGAAATATCTCTAACGGTTGAACCTATTCCATCATCAAATGTTAAAGCATAACAGCCTTTTGTAGATTTGCCTGACCTAATTCTGTTAACCAACTCTTCTAGAGGAATTGGTTTGGATGGATGTAAAGCCTCTACATGATTCTGAAATCTTTCTGCAGATAAATTATGCCAACAACAAATAAATCCACCAAACTTTCTGCCAATAAATGATTCGATCAAATGAAAAACTCCAGGAAAAACTAGTGGTATACTACAAATATTTTTCATAAATTTTAGTTTCATAATTAAAACATTTCATAAATTGTTTCAGAAACTTCAGTATTAATATTTTCTTCTATT
>CAJWKX010000036.1 GCA_913043015.1 uncultured Candidatus Pelagibacter sp.
TCGTCTATTTTTTTTTGTAATTTTTCTCTATTTTCTAATAGCTCTTTATTTTTAGGTGATAGCTCGTGAACGTATTTATTAAACCCATTCCAAAAATTTTCTTTTTTTATTTTTGTTCCTGGTAACAATTCATCATTTACAAAATTTAATAATTTTTCTGAAATAGAAAGATTTTTAATTTTTACGTATTTATCGCCCATATTAACCCTATACCCCCTCTGTCCTTGTGCCTGAGAGATTTGCTCCTTCGGCGAGAAATATTCTCTTTCCAGAGTTAATATGTACGGTCCTTTTGCCTGAGAGTTTCCGGGGTGGTTGCTCCTTCGGCGCTACATTTAAGTAATCTCTCCCGATTATTAATTATAAATTTAATTAATTTAGGACACTTTATTGCCTTTTTTAAATATAATAAATAACTTTTTTTAATGAAAAATTATCTTGATTTTGAAACTGATATAAAAAACCTTGAGACTGAGCTGGATCAACTTAAAGACCCTTATAACCAAGAAGGTTTATCTGAAGTAGACACAAATAAAATTTTAGAATTACAGAGTGAAATTGAAAATAGACTAAAAGATATTTATTCAAATCTTGATCCATGGCAGACTGTACAAGTTGCGCGCCACAAAAATAGAGCGAAAAGTAAATTTTATATTGATAATCTATTTGAGAATTTTACACTACTCTCTGGAGATAGATATTATGCTGAAGATAAATCTGTAGTAGCTGGATTTGGAGAGTTTGAAAACAAATCAGTGTTGATTATTGGTCAAGAAAAAGGCGAAGATTTAGATTCTAGAATTGAAAGAAATTTTGGAATGATGAGGCCTGAAGGTTATAGAAAAACTATTCGTTTAATGAAACTTGCAAATAAATTTAATATTCCAGTAATTTCATTTATAGATACACCGGGAGCTTACCCGGGAGTTGGAGCAGAAGAAAGAGGTCAAGCAGAGGCTATAGCAAAATCAATTCAGTGCTGCATGGAGTTAACAGTTCCTACAATTTCAATAATTATCGGAGAAGGAGGATCTGGAGGAGCAATTGCATTAGCTTCTTCAAATAAAGTTTTAATGTTACAAAATGCTATCTACTCAGTAATTTCTCCAGAAGGATGTGCAACAATTTTATGGAGAGATCCAAAAAAAACTTTGGAAGCTTCAAAAGCCATGAAATTATCTTCTAAAGATCTTTTAGATTTGGAGATTATAGATGAAGTAATTATGGAGCCAATAGGCGGAGCTCATAGAGATAGAGATTTAATTTTAGATAATGTTAGAAGATCATTAAGAAAAAATCTAGAAATTTTTACAAATATGAGCAAAGATGAAATTCTAATGCAAAGAAAAAATAAATTTTTATCTATTGGTAGAGGAAAAGGTTTTGCAAGTTATTCTGGAATATCTGAGAATTTATCAATGAAAACTTCAATATCGGATAATATTAAAAGTAGAATTTTAAAAAATAGAAAGTATCTACCAGTACTATTGGTAATAATTATTTTGTTTATATTTATTTCACAATTATAAAGCTCCACAGCACTGCTTAAATTTTTTACCAGTGGCAGGACATTTTTCATTTCTTGGAATTTTTTGACCCTTATTCAAAATTAAAAGACATTTTGGATTTGAAGAAATTTTTTCATTAAACATTTTTTGTTCTTTTGGCTGTTCAACAATTTTAAGATTTAGTAAAATAGTGACTAAATCTGTTTTTAATTTATCTAATAATTTTTCAAATAATGAAAAAGCCTCTTTTTTGTATTCAATTAAAGGATCTCTCTGACCATAAGATCTAAGACCAATCACTCCTCTTAATTGTTCGAGATATTGAATGTGTGATTTCCAGTTTTGATCTATTAGTTGTAAAAAAATTCTTTTTTCAATTTCTTCAGCCTGTTCTTTTCCTAAAAATTTTTCTCTTTCGTTTCTTTTTTGTTTAAAAGTTTCTTTAATTTTATTTGAAAACTCATCATTTTTCATTTCTACTAAATCTTTTGCTTTATTTTCTTCTAAAGTTTTTCCTAAAATTGATTTAGTTTGGCTTATAAAATCACTATTTTTTGGATTAACCAGATACTTTTTTTTGAGTTCTAATAATTTTGTTATCATTTCATCTAAAAAATCATCAGCATAGTTTAGAGATTCTTTTTTATTAATAATATTATTTCTTTGGTTAAAAATTACATGTCTTTGATCATTTAAAACATTGTCAAATTTTAACAAAGTTTTTCTTATATCAAAGTTTCTTGCCTCAACTTTTTGCTGAGCTCTTTCTAAAGCTTTGTTTATCCAAGGATGATCTATACTTTCACCATCTTTTAATCCAAGTTTTTGAAGAATATTGTTCATAGATTCTGAACCAAATATCCTCATTAGATCATCCTGTAAACTAACATAAAAAATAGAATTTCCTTCATCTCCTTGTCGTCCAGATCGTCCTCTTGCTTGATTGTCAACACGACGACTTTCCATTCTTTCTGTTCCAATTACAAATAAGCCTCCCAAAGATTTTATTTCTTCTTTTTCGTTTTTTTGTTCTTCGGGTGATTTTCCTCCTAATTTTATATCAACACCTCTTCCGGAAATACTTGTTGTAATTATTACGGAGTATTTTTTTCCAGCATTAGCTATTATTTCAGCTTCTCTTTCATGGTTTTTAGCATTTAGAACTGTATGTTTAATTCCTTTTTGTTTAAGTAGTTGAGAGTAATGTTCAGATTTATTTACACTTGCTGTAAAAATTAATAAAGGCTGTCCTTTAATATTGAATTCTGTAATTTTTTTCACAATTGTTTCATCTTTTTCTTCTGCAGTTCTAAATATTTGATCATTCCAGTCTTTTCTTATCATTCTTTTATTTGTTGGAATTACAACTACTGGAAGATTATAAATTTCATAAAATTCCTCTGATTCAGTAACAGCAGTTCCTGTGCAACCTGAAAGTTTTGAATATAGCTTGAAGTAATTTTGATAAGTTATAGAAGCTAGTGTTTGATTTTCAGCTTGAACTTCAACTTTTTCTTTTGCTTCTATCCCTTGATGGAGGCCATCTCCAAAACGTCTTCCAGGTAGTTGTCTACCAGTTTGTTCATCTATAATTACTATTTGCCCATCCTTAACAATATAGTCTCTCCCATTTTGAAATAAATGATTAGCTCTCAAAGCTTGATTTACATGATGAACTAGATTTATGTTTTCGGGATCATAAAAATTATTATTTTTTAAAATGCCTGCGTTAGAAAAAATTTTTTCCACACTATCAATTCCTTTATTTGTTAATAAAACATTTTTATCTTTTTCATCTATTTCAAAATCGCTATGATCTAAATTTTTAACGAGTTTATCTATAGCAAGATATTGACTTGTTTTATCCTCAACTGCTCCAGAGATGATTAAAGGCGTTCTTGCTTCATCAATCAAGCAAGAATCAATTTCATCAACTATTGCAAAATTATGCCCTCTTTGAACCATTGATTCAGAAGAAAACTTCATGTTGTCTCTTAAATAATCAAATCCAAGTTCACTATTAGTTGCATAAGCAATATCACAATTATAATTTTGTTTTCTTTCATCATCAGATTGATCGTTATTGATGTAACCTGTTGTAAGGCCCAGAAAATTATAGATCTTACCCATATTTTGACAATCTCTTTTTGCAAGATAATCATTAACTGTCACTACATGTACACCTTTTTTGGATAAAGCATTGAGATATGCAGCAAGAACAATAGTTAAAGTTTTTCCTTCTCCTGTTTTCATTTCTACAATTTTATTTTCATGTAGAACAACTCCACCTATAATTTGAACATCAAAATGTCGTTCGTTAGTTGTTCTTTTAGATGCTTCTCTTACCAGCGCAAAAGCTTCAGGTAGTATTTCATTAAAAGAAACTCCCTGATTAATTTTTTTTATGAATTCTTCTGTTTTTTTTGGAAAATCTTCATCAGACAATTTAATTATGTCATTTTCTAAATTATTGACTTTAATTACGATTTTTTGAATTCTATCAAGCTCTCTTTGATTGCTTGATTTTATAATTTTTGACAATAAGTTTAAAGGATTGAGCATTTAATAATTTTATTGGTATATAAATTAATTTTACTGTTTAATATAGTAACTAAATCAAATTTTTAAATAGTATGGTTATTAACATTAACACTTTTTTTAATTCTAGAAATAGAGACTCTAAAATGGGTGATTTTCAGGATTTAGATCATTTAGATGGAGTTTCAATATCCACGACAAGTGCGAATTTATATGGAAATCATAGAGACGATCTTGTACTTTTTTATTTTAGAAATGGAGCAACCCATGCATCTGTTTATACCCAATCCAAATTAATTTCTGAAAATATAAAATGGAATTTAAATATTAAAACTAAAAAAATAAAAGCTTTGTTGGTCAATACTAGAAATGCAAATGTATTTACTGGCAAGAATGGTTTTAAAGGACTTAAACTTTTAGCAGATGATTTATCAAATATGTTGACCGAAAGACAAAAAAAAGATGAAGAAAAACCTGAGAGAATTAAACATTCAGATATACTTTTTGCATGTACAGGAACAATTGGCGAAATTTTTCCCACTGAAAAAATTAAAGCTTCTATTCCAGATTTAATTAAAAAAATAAAATATACACAAAATAAATATATTTGGATAAAGGCCGCAATGGGGATTTTAACAACAGATCTTAAACCTAAGTTGGCTATGGAAGAATGTAATATTGGCAATAAACAAATTAAAATTTATGGAATTGCAAAAGGTTCAGGAATGATTTTTCCAAATATGGCAACCACTTTAGGTTTTGTTTTTACTGATGCAGCAATATCTTCCACTATTTTAAAATATTTATTAAAGAAAAATATAAGAACAACATTTAATGCAATTTCATGCGATGGGGATACCAGTACTAATGATATGGTTTCAATTTTTGCAACTGGTGAAGCAAATAATTGTAAAATAAATAATGTCAAAGATGTTAAATTAGAAAAATTTAATAATTGCTTACATGCAGTTCTGTTAAATCTAGCAAAACGAGTCACGGCAGACGGAGAAGGAGCTTCTAAATTTATTACAGTTAATACTTTAAATTGTAAAACTGAAGAAGATGCAAAAAAAATATCTTTTTCAATAGCAAACTCACCTCTAGTAAAAACTGCTATTGCAGGAGAAGATCCAAATTGGGGTCGAATTATTATGGCTTTAGGTAAAGCTAATGTAAATTTAAATCAAAATAAACTGTTAATAAAATTTGGATCCTTAAACATTGTAGAGAAAGGGAAATTATCAAATTCTTTTAATGAGATTGAAGTTGCAGACTACATGAAAAATGAAAATATTGATATTATAGTGAATTTGAACATTGGAAAAAAAAAATTTACTGTTTATACAATGGATTTAACCAAAAAATATATTGATATTAATTCAAATTATAGAAGTTGATATACTATTGAAAACTAAATTTAAAATATTATATATTAATTATGATTAAATATAAGTTAATCTGCAAAGATTGTTCACAACTATTTGATAGCTGGTTTGCTTCATCTAAAGAATTTGAAAAATTAAAAAAATCAAAATATTTAAAATGCCCAACTTGTAATTCATTAAATATTGATAAATCTTTAATGGCACCACTTTTAGTAAATACAAAAAAAAACAACAATGTTTTAAATAAACAAAAAAATAAAGAAGTCAGAAATGAAATAAAAAAATATCAAAAATTTATTAAAAATAATTTTGATTATGTGGGAAAAAATTTTGCTTATGAGGCAAGATCAATACACTATAATAAGAAGAAGAAAAAAGGTATTTATGGAAATGCTTCTCTGAATGAGGTTAAAGAGCTTAAAGAAGAGGGAATAGAAACTGAAATGATTCCATGGATAAATTATAATGAAAACTAAATCTTTTTAAAGATAGCAATATAATTCACAGATTTATCTTCACTAAGTATCCACTCATCAGTTAATATACTAAATTTCATTCCATCTAACTTATTTAATCTTAATCCGTTTTTTTTTCCATGTTCATTTAACTTAGAGGGTTCAATAAATTTATCCCATTGATGAGTTCCTATAGGCAGCCATCTTATAATATATTCTGCACCAATTATAGCAAATATATAAGATTTGAAAGTTTTGTTTAATGTTGCAACAAACATTAATCCACTTGATTTTAATAATTCAGAACTCTTTTTTATAAATAAATTTATATCTTCAACATGTTCAACTATTTCCATGTTTAAAACTACATCAAATTTTTTTTTAATTTTAAGTTTTTCAGGTGAAGTACACATATATTCGATTTTAAGTTTGCTTTTTTTAGAATGAAATTTTGCGACATCTATATTTTTTTTTGAAGCATCAATTGCAGTTACTTTCGCTCCCAGTTTACACATTGATTCGGATAAAAGACCACCACCACATCCAATATCTAAAATCTTTAAGCTTTTTAAAGGAGTATTTTTTGATTTAATTTTGAAATTTTGAATAATATTATCTTTAATATACTTAATTCTAATGGGATTAAATTTGTGCAATGGCTTGAATTTTCCCTCTGGATCCCACCATTCATTAGCAATTTTTGAAAACTTTTGAATTTCTTTTTTATTTATAGTGCTCATAATTGATTGATAGTTGACATTACAATTAAGATGTATTTTATCAACATAATTTAATTTAATTAAAAAATTAATATCAATGAAAATTGTTGTTTTAAAATTTGGTGGTACTTCGGTCGGAAGTGTTGAAAGAATAAAAAAAGTGGCTCACATAATTGTGAGCTACATTAATAAAAAATTTAAAATTATTGTTGTGTCATCAGCAATGAGCGGCGTTACAAATGAATTGATAAAAAAATCAAAAAAAATAAGCAATTATTTTGATAAAAGCGAATATGATGT